>SVKH01000025.1 GCA_015068545.1 Oscillospiraceae bacterium | reverse complement strand
TTTTTTGCTTTTGGCTTTCCTTTAAATCAGCTTGGGTTTTAATACCGTTTTTTAGCTGTGTATTTTAAAGAACTTCTGCCAAATCGTAGATAAGTCTTTCGGTTTTTTCCCAGCCAAGGCATGGATCGGTAATGGACTTACCGTAAACGCATTCTTCCGGCTTTTGTGCTCCGTCTTCGATATAGCTTTCTATCATAAGACCTTTCACAAGCTTTTTAATATCATCGCTGTGACGACAGCTATGCAGTACTTCCTTTGCAATTCTCGGTTGCTCCATCCACTTTTTGCCGGAGTTGGCGTGGTTTGTGTCAATGATAACCGCAGGATTTTGAAGGCCGGATTTTTCGTAGACTTCCGCAAGGTGAATCAGGTCCTCGTAGTGGTAGTTTGGCAAGGACTGTCCATGCTTATTTACATACCCTCTTAAAATTGCGTGGGCAAGAGGATTACCCTGACTTTCCACTTCCCATCCTCGGTAAATAAAGGTATGAGCGTGCTGTGCTGCTGTTATGGAGTTCATCATTACCGATATATCTCCGGCAGTCGGGTTCTTCATACCAACCGGAATATCCAGTCCGCTTGAGGTTAGTCTGTGCTTTTGGTTTTCTACCGATCTTGCACCGATGGCAACGTAGGAAAGCAAATCGGAAAGGTATCTGTAATTTTCCGGATACAGCATTTCGTCTGCGCAGGTAAGGCCTGTTTCCTCTATGGCTCTGATATGCAGGTTTCTGATAGCTATAACGCCCTTTAGCATATCCGATTCCTTTTGAGGATCAGGCTGATGCAGCATACCCTTGTATCCGTCTCCGGTGGTTCTTGGCTTGTTGGTGTAAATTCTTGGAATTATCAATATTTTGTCCGACACCTTCTCCTGAACCTCTTTAAGGCGTGAGATGTAGTCTATAACGCTGTCATCGTGATCTGCTGAGCAAGGACCTATAATAAGAATGAATCTGTCATCCTTGCCTTCAAAGATTGACTTTATTTCCATATCTCTTTTTACTTTTAGCTGTTCCAGTTTGTAGGATAGAGGGAATTGTTCCTTAATCTCCATAGGAATAGGTAGCTTACGTTTGAAATTCATGTTCATTTTAATATCCTCCAAAACAATTATTTTTTATCAAATAACGCTCTGCGTCTGGTTGAATGACGCATCATTTCTCTCATGCCGTCAATGTCTTCTGTTTTCAGCATGGTTTTTAGCTGGTTAAATTTATCTATAAATAAATCCATCTGGTCTAGCAGTGCAGTTTTATTTGCTATAAACAGCTCGCTCCACATCTGGTCATTTATGCGTGCAATACGGGTGAGGTCTCTGAAAGAGTCTCCGGTAAACTTTTCCATATTCTCTTTGTCATTGCAGGTCATAAGTGTTATGGCAATGCAGTGAGTTAGCTGAGAAAGAAATCCTATCATTTCGTCATGCTCCTCCGGTGAAAGGGTGGTAACATTTGAAAATCCTAAAAGTCTTCCCAGTTCCAGACAGGTATTGATAGCCTCCGGAGTGTTTTTTTCGGTGGGAGTGACAATGTAGTTCGCTCCTGAGAAAATCTTATCTGTGCTGTTTTCTACGCCGGAAACCTCTCGTCCTGCCATAGGATGCGCAGCGATAAATTCCACATCATCCCGCAGAGTATCCTGAATCTTATACACAATACTGCCCTTAACGCCGGTTACGTCGGTTATGATAGCACCGCTTTTTAGCAGGTTTTGGTTTTGCTCTATCCATTCCACAAAAACGTGAGGATAAAGGGCAAATATCACAAGGTCTGCTTCGCCTATTATTCTTTCGTCAAGCTCGGTGGAGCCTTCGTCAATGATTTTCTCACCAAGGGCATAGTCTATTGAGCTTTGGTCTTTCGTAATTGCGCTTATGTGAAAGCCAAATCGCTTTAGTGCCATGGCGTAGCTTCCGCCCAAAAGTCCCAGCCCGACTATGAGTATCTTTTTACTTACATCTACTATCACTCTGTTTTCACCTCTGCTCCCAACTTTAATATATCTTCAAAAAATCCGGGATAGCTCTTTTTAACCGCCTCTATCCCCAGTATCTCTCCGCCAAGTTTTGAAAGTATAAGCGACATAGCCATAACTATTCTGTGGTCGTTGTGACCGTCTATGACTTTGCCATTGTACTTTAGATTCTGCTTTGGTACCGTTATAGAGTTTTCTCCAAATACCAGTCCTCCGCCCAGCTTTTCAAGCTCTTGGTGCATGGCAAGACCTCTGTCGCTTTCCTTTGCCTTTAGCCTGTCTGTACCGGTAAATACAGCTCCGTTTTTTAGCGAAGCAAGTGCAAACAGAACCGGCCCCAGGTCGGGACAATCGGAAATATCCAGGGTAGGAGTTCCCGCTGATATTTTTTTAAAATACTCCTTGTACACCTTGTCTCCCTGAAGGCTATCGGGCAGGAGGTTTCCTACCGTTACTTCCGAGCCAGTGTAGTTAAAAGCCTCTAAAAATGCCCCGTTGGAATAGTCGCCCTCTATTTTTCCGGAATAGGGAGTAAGGGATGACTTCCTAATGGCTATGGTGTATTCGTCTAAAAACTCTATATCTGCGCCATATGCTTTTAGTGCGGAGATTGTGAGATTTATATATGATCTGCTTTCAAATGGCGGCAGGATTTGGATTTTTGCATTGTCCTTAAGGTACACTAAAGCGAAGATAAGTCCTGTGATAAACTGACTGCTGATATCGCCTCGGATTTTATACATTCCGCTTTTTAGCTTACCGCAAACCGTTACCGAGGTGGCATCCTTTTTAAATACAAAACCGTTTTCCTTGCAAAGGTCTTGGTAAACCTCAAGAGGCCTTTCAAGTAGTCGTCTGCTGCCTTGTAGTGTAACATTCCTTCCCATGCACAAAGCAAGTGGAATAAAGAATCTTAGTGTACTTCCGCTTTCACGGCAGTTCAAAACAGGGTTTTCCGTCTTCATAAAGTCACATGGATTAACGCATACTGTGCTGATGTCTGTGTCAATTTCTGCACCCAATGCCTTTAAGCAGTCAATGCTTGCCAAAATATCTTCGCTGTAATCAACGCCGGATATATGGCATACTCCGCCGGACAGAGCCGCGCCTATTAAGTACCTGTGCGCCATGCTCTTTGACGGTGGTGCATTTATATTTCCTTTTAATTTACATGGATTAAATGTTGCTTTCATTTTATTTACCTTTCGCCAGATAGTCAATCGCCTCAAGATATCCGTCTGTGCCATGACCTGTGATTGTTTTTTCGCAGGCAAGCCTTACATAGCTTATCTGCCTGAAGTCTTCGCGTTCTTCTACTCTTGAAATGTGTACTTCTACGGTAGGGATATTAACCGATTTAACTGCATCCAAAATTGCAATGCTTGTATGGGTGTATGCTCCGGGATTTATCACTATACCGTCAATGTTCCCGTAGGCTTTTTGTATTTCGTCCACAAGGTCTCCTTCGTGGTTTGACTGGTATATAGTAACCTCCAGATTTTTGCCTTGGCAATAGCTTTGAATTTTATTGCACAGGTCTGCGTAGGTTTCTTTGCCGTAATGATCCGGCTCTCTGATGCCCAGCATATTCAGGTTAGGGCCATTTATAACAAGAATTTTCATTTTAATAACTCCAATCGTTTGCTAATAATGTATTCGGCTTCCTCTTGAGGAGTGGACATATCCGGTACGATCACATCCGCCGCAGACTGATATATCCCATGCCTTTGGGAATATAGCTTTTTCAGCTTATCCTCTGTGTCGGAAAGAGGTCTGTCCTCCGTTGCCTTTAGCCTGTCTATATCGGCCTCTATAAAGTACAGCTTTCCGTTTTGTTTAAGGCAGTTCACGTTTTCCTCTCGCAGTATGGCTCCTCCTCCTGTGGAGATAATGCGGGAGCTATGGGAAGACACATCCCTAATTACTTCAGATTCCATATCCCGGAAGTAGGCTTCTCCTTGGGCGCTGATAAGCTCCTTTATAGAGCAGCCGCAACGGTTTTCAATCTCTTTGTCTGTGTCGATAAATTCAAACCCCTCAAGGTTAAGCAGGTTGCCTATTGTGCTTTTTCCGCTGCCGGGCATACCTATCAAGACTATGTTTTCCTTTTCGCTAAGAACGGATGCAAAAACATCATCCGTAGCAGACTTTGAAATCTTTGTATCCAGAAATTTTTCTACGGCAACTACCGCCTGCATAACCAGCATATAAAGTCCGCCGGATGCCTTTATTCCTTTTCTTTTTGCGTCCAATACAAGATTGGTACAAAGGGGATTATACACTGCGTCAACAACGCCCTCTAAAGCTTTGAAATCCTTTATATCTATGGGCTTGGACGCACAATCCGGATACATTCCGGAAGGTGTGGTGTTTATGATTATATCTGCGTCCTTATGAAGTAAAGCTGCCTCCTCGTATGTTATACAGTCATCACCCTTGCTTCTGCTTACTCTTAGAATACTTTTTGCGCCCAAGTCCTTTGCCACAACCTGAGCTGTTTTACTGGTTCCGCCTGTACCTAGAATGAGGACTTTTTTTCCGTTTAAATCAAGTTCAAGCCGTTCAATCAGAGCCTTCATCCCGTAGTAGTCAGTATTGTAGCCGTATAGCTTGCCGTCCTTATTTACAATGGTATTCACAGCGCCTATTCTGGTGGCAATTCGGCTTACATGGTCAAGGTAGGGTATGACTGTCTGCTTATAGGGTATGGTTACGTTGAGTGCTGCAAAGTCCTTTTTTTCAAAAAAGGGTTTGACCTCGTCTTCGGCAAGCTCTATCAGCTTGTAGTTATAATCGGCAAGCCTTGAATGAATCTCCTTTGAAAAGCTGTGTGCCAGTTTCTTACCTATACAACCGTATGTTTTCATAATTTCACCTCAGCCAATCTGTTCCAAATCTTATAGTAAGGGCATCGCAAAGCACAATGGCTGCCGCTGCATCCTGCACAATTCTGGCTCTGTGCACAATTGCCGGATCATGTCTGCCCTTTGGCTCTAAAATTTCTTCTGTCATATTTTTAAAATCCACCGTATTTTGAGGCTGGAATATGGTAGGAGTAGGCTTGATGGCAGTTCGGAATACAATCGGCATACCGTTTGTAATGCCGCCGTTTATGCCGCCGTTGTTATTTGTGACGGTGACTATTTTGCCATCTGCAATTTTCATTGCATCGTTAGCTTCCGAGCCTTTCATATCGGAAATCTCAAAGCCTTTGCCAAATTCTATCCCTTTTACTGCCGGTATAGAGAACATCATGTGGGAAAGCTGACTTTCCATAGAATCAAACCATGGCTCACCAACTCCTGCCGGCATTCCGATAATTGCAGTTTCCAGTACACCGCCAACGCTGTCACCTTTTGCGGCAGCATCTATTATGGCATTTGTCATTTCTTCTGTTTTGGAATCGTCTAGTACAGCAAAGGTTTTAACGCTGAGTGATTTAATGTCGTTTATATAATCTTCAAATTCTCTGTCGTAAATTCCTGCACATTTTTTTACATGAGTGCCGATATATACTCCCTTTTGCTCCAGAGCAAATTTGCAAATAGCTCCTGCCGCTACCAAAGCCGCGGTTATTCTTCCGCTAAAGTGACCGCCGCCTCGGCTGTCCTGAAATCCATGGTATTTGCACTCTGCAGTGTAATCCGCATGGGATGGACGAGCTATGGTTATCATGGAAGAGTAGTCTGCGCTTTTTGTATCCTCGTTTGGAATAAGAATAGTAATCGGAGTGCCTGTTGTTTTACCGTTTATAACGCCGCTTACAATCTTTAGCTCGTCCTTTTCCTTTCTGGGTGTTGATATTTTCCCGTCAGGTCTTCTTAAAAGAAGCATATGGTTTATATAGTCATTATCTACTGCTATTCCCGGTGCAAGACCGTCTATAACAGCACCTATATATTCACCATGGCTTTCGCCAAAAATGGTAACAGCCACGCTTGTTCCGTATGTATTTTTCATATTATCACCCCGTTAAAACAGTTTTTCGCCATTTCTATTACTTCACTGCACTTAATCGTTTTAAGCTCAAAGCTTCCTATCTCCGGTACGGTAGTAATTGTAACAAATTCCCCGTCTGCCTTTTTATCGTGAAATGCAGCCTCAGATATCTTATCCCATTGGAAGTCAATCAGGTTATACAGGTTACACTTTTTAAGAACTTCGATTACTCTTGACCGTATTTTTTCGCCGCACATAGGTATTAGTCCAAGTGCCACGCATTCGCCATGGTAAAGCTCAAGCATATTTGTACTGCTTTCGATTCCATGGCCAACGGTATGACCGAAATTCAGGATTTTTCTTATGCCGGATTCCTTTTCGTCCTGCTCAACCACGGTTCTTTTTATATTAAGCGACCTTACTATAATCTCATCTATGTTGGATTTGATATCCTTTTTTTCAAAAATTTCAAACAGCTCTTTGTCGGATGTCAGTGCCATTTTAACCGCTTCGGCAAGCCCGTTTGAGAACTGTCGGGAGGTGAGCGTATCTAAAAGCTGAGGATCTATGAGAACCTTTTTTGGCTGATAAAATGCTCCCACAATATTTTTTACACCACCGAAATTGATAGCAGTTTTTCCGCCGATAGATGAATCTATCTGGGAAAGAAGAGTAGTGGGTATATTATAAAAATCTATACCACGCATATATGCCGATGCGGCAAATCCCGATAAATCGCCTACTACACCGCCGCCAACTGCTACTACGCAGTCCTTTCGGGAAAATCCGTTTTCCAGCATTTTTTGAAGTAGCTTACCGAAAACTTCAAGGCTTTTTGAATCCTCGCCGGTTTCTACTGTGCATATAACAGGTGATTTGCACTGCTGGGCAACTAGCTTGGCATATTCTGCCGGTACGCCGGAATCGGTTACAACAAGTACACGCCTATCCAGATTAAGGTGCTTTCCGGCTTCTTTTAATATTCCTCTTTCTACTATTATATCGTAGCTGTTTTCTTTCAGATTCAAATGTATATTCATATTTTCTACCTCATATCTCGCTGTGTGGTGCGAATGTTCCCGCAATTTTGAGCTTGTCACATACTGTGTTTAATTCTTCTATCATTTTCCTGCCGGTTTCGTTTTCCGTTGTTCCGTCAATTTCTATGTAGAAATAATACTGCCATGAGTGCTTTTTAAGCGGTCTGCTTCTGAGTGCTGTCATGTTGTATCCGTATTTACCTATGATGCTGATAGCGTTTGCAAGAGAGCCTGCTTCGTGTTTAACTGTGAACATCAGGACTGAGCTTGAAAGGGAAGAGGATACAGCGCGAACATTTGACAAAACAGCAAAACGGGTTGTGTTTTCACTGCTTTTGTTTATGTTTGTTTCCAGAACTTTAAGCCCGTATATTTCTGCCGTTTCCACACTGGCAATAGCGCCAAGTGATTTATCCTTCATTTCTGCCACAGTCTTAGCGGCAATTGCTGTGTTGTTAGCCTCCTCTGTATCAAATCCTTTTAGCTTTATGTAGTCGTGGCACTGGGATAATGCCTGAGGATGAGAGGTGACCTTTTTGATATCTTCGGCAGTTGCGCCTTCAATACCCAAAAGGTTCTGATGAATTTCCAGCTCGTAAATACCGTTGATGAAAAGCCCTCCGGAGAATATAAGGTCTATGGTTTGTCCTACTTCGCCGGCATAGCTGTTTTCGATAGGCAGCACAGCCACATCGCTGTCACCGTTTACTACCGAATCGTATGCGGATTTGAAATCGCGGTAGGATACTCTGTTGCCATCAGGGAAAATTCTGCCTGCTGCTATGTGAGCAAATGCACCTTCCACTCCGCTGTATGCAACTTTAAGACCGGATTGCAGACGGTATTGATATGAACGGGAAACCGACATAAGGTGCTTTATGAAATCTATATAATAGCTTTTTAGCACGGCATCCTCTATCATGGCGGAGTTTTTTTCGATAACCGCATCCTCGCGCTTTTGGTCAAGTACAGGAAGTCCAAATTCCTTTTTGTATTCAAAAACAATCTCGGCAGCTCGCATTCTTTCTACAAAAAGCTCTGCCATTTTTGAGTCAACATCATTGATAATTTTTCTTGCCTTGTCTAGTTTACTTTCCATTTCAAATCATCCTTTCAATGTAAGCCTGACGGTATCTGCCGAGAGGTTTTGGTGTATCTGTAAATAAGCTTATGATGTAAGCAGACTGTGTGGGTAGGAATAAGGTAGCAAGTTTGTTGCTTTTTGAGATTACAAAAAAGTGGTAAGTTCCTACATAATAACAAAAAACCTCACTTGCACAGTTACAAGTGAGGTTTAAAAACATTATTTCGTATAGTATAAAATAATCTCTGCCTTACACTCTCACAAGTAACTTCTTCTCAGCAAAATAAGCATAGCCATAATAAAAGACTACGCTAAAGAAAAAGAAATATGTACTTGTATTCATAAGAGATGTGTACATTTCAAACTACCTTCAAAAACAAAATTTTAATTATTGTATCACTTTCTGCATAACTTGTCAAGAAAAAATTGCAATTTTCTGCCATAGAAATATAAAGGGGACGTAGCACTTTTTAACTATTCAAAAAGTGCTACGTCCCCTTTTTGAATAGTAAAAAAGAATCGAGGGATTTTTGTCCTCGATTCTTGGGGAATGATTTTAAGTTTTTTTATTCTTCGGTTATGTAGCTGCCGATTTTTTCGGTTGTGCGAAGAGGTGCATCCTTGGCGGTGCCCCATTCCATATCACGATTTCGGTAGTCGAATTTTAACGTGAATTTGTGGATATCCTCCTGAATACGGCAAAGCTCGGCATATTCCTTTTCGGCAAGAGCTTTTTTAAATTCCGCATCATCACTGCTATCGTAAAGAAGCTGAAAATGGGGAATACAGAATCCTTTAGAATTTGCCACCTTCTTCCTAAAGTCCTCATCTGAGTGCCACATATCAATCAGATTTTTTACATAACGTGACATAGTGTGGTTAATCTTGTCGCACACAAGGCAGGATTCTGCAAAGGATGAACTGCTATTAGTTTGCTTTTTAAAAAGTAATTTTTTTTGAGGAGATTTCATAGGTTCAATCTTTTTGCGAAGCTCCTCCAGGTGAGTGTCCAGAACAAGGGCAAGAGGTAGCTTGTTTTCTGCTTTAAATAGCATACGGTAATGATGGTTGCAATAACCCTTCTCGTTGGAAAGCTCCCTGTGGTCAGGCTCCATCATAGCCGGCCCAAGGGCATATTCCACCGCCTCTGCCTCTAGTCTTTTCCTGATATCGCAAAGGGGACATTCGGTATCCTTTTCAAACGCCTCATTTATTGGGATGGTGTAAATAGTTTCCTTTGCCATATCATTCTCCTTCCGGAAGTTTGGCGTAGATTGTTTTTGAAGATACGCCGGATAATGCTCCTATCTTTCCCGAAAGGGTGCTGATTTCATCGTTGGTAGCATCCACTGCAATGCTCATTATAGAGATATTTCTCTCTTTATATGGCAGACCGAATCTTCCTATTATTATATCGGAATATTCATGCAAAATGGCATTAAGATTTTCTACCGAGTTAAAATTTTCAACTACTATTCCTATTAGTGCTACTCGTTTTTCCATACAGTTATTTCCTTTCTATACTTTACAGATAATATTTTGCGAAAAATGCGGAGTTTGCAAGGCTTTTGCATCATCCGCATTTAGTAATTACATACTTTCAACTGTGTCTATTCCCAGTAGGTATAGAGCAGATTTGATAACGTGACAGCTTGCTTCTACAAGGGCAAGACGTGCCTTTTTAACATTTTCATCTACATCATCCTTTAGGATAGGGCAGTTATTGTAAAATTTATTAAACTGTCTTGCAAGGTTAGTTACATAACGGTTTACATAGAATGGCTCGTTCTTTTCGGCAGCATCCTTTACTGCATCCAAAAATCCGTTTAGCTGGCTTACAAGAGCATATTCCTCATCTGTGGTAACCAGTGAGAAATCGGCATCCCTTGCGGTAATATTGCTTCTTCTTAGGATGCTCTTGCCTCTTGCGTAGCTGTACTGAACGTAAGGCGCAGATTCGCCCTCAAAGTCAAGCATACTGTCCCAACTGAATACAATATCCTTTTCTCTGGAATTTTTTAAGAAGGTGTACAAAATAGCACCAATACCTATCTTTTGAGAAACTTCCTCAGGATTTTCTATACTTGGGCTGTTTTCCTTGATAATTTCAAGAGTTTTATTAACCGATTCATTTAGTACATCCTCAAGGAATACCACGTCGCCATGACGGGTGGAAAGCTTTTTATCAGGGAATTTTACAAGTCCGAAATTCACATGAACGCAATCCTTGGCAAATTCCCAGCCTGCCTTATTCATAACAGCAAAAATCTGCTTGAAATGAAGTGCCTGAGGTGTGCCGACAACATAAATATTCTTATGGAAATCATATGTTCTGTGGCGGTAGAGTGCCGCTGCAATGTCACGGGTAGCGTAGATAGTAGCACCGTCAGATTTTAGTATAATGCAAGGCGGCTCGTTAAGCTCAGAAAGGTCAACTACCTGAGCTCCGTTGCTTTCCTCCAGCAGGTTCTTTTCCCTTAAAATATCCACAACCTCCGGCATTTTATCTGTGTAAAAGCTTTCGCCGGCATATGAATCGAAGGAAACTCCCAGCATATCATAAACTCTTTTAAATTCTACAAGACTAAGATCGCGGAAGTGCTGCCAAAGACCGGTAGCCTCTTCGTCACCGGATTCAAGCTTTTTGAAATACTCTCTTGCCTCATCTTCCAGTGCAGGGTTAGCTTCTGCCTCTTCGTGGAATTTAACGTAGATTTTTAAAAGCTCGTTAATAGGATCTTTTGCAATTACTTCGCTGTCACCCCATTTTTTGTAGGCGCAAATAAGTTTACCAAACTGAGTTCCCCAGTCTCCAAGGTGGTTAAGGCTTTCTACCTTGTAGCCTAGCTGTTTATAGATACGGCTAAGTGAGTGACCAACCGCTGTGGAGAATAAATGCCCGATATGGAATGGTTTTGCTATATTCGGGGAGGAATACTCCACCAAAACGGTCTTATTTTCGCCAATTTGGGATTTTCCGTAGTTTTCGCCCTTTTCCAGAACTTCCTCTACAATATCCTTTGTAAATTGCGCTCTGTTATAGAAAAAGTTAAGGTATCCGCCAACGGCTTCAGCTCTTTCTATGTATGTGTCTCCCGAAAACTTTTCGCTTAGCTCCTTTGCTATAATAGGCGGAGCTTTTCTTAGAGTTTTAGCCAAAATAAAGCATGGGAAAGCCAAATCCCCCAGTTTTTGCTCAGGTGGGATTTCCACAATAGAGCTTACAGCTTCTTGCGATAGCTCGGTAATTTCGGCTATCTTTTTTATAGTATATTCTTTATAATCCATAGTTGTTCTCCCTTAGTATTACAGTGTTGCGTCGATGGCAGCCTTTAGCTCGTCATAGTTGTTGTTTGAGAAAAGGAAGTTGGAGATATCTCCGCCCTTTTTCTGCATAATCAGCATAGGCATGGAACCTTTTATAGGGAAGTTGTCGTACAAAGACTTATCCTCGTCGGCATTTTTTATTTCAAAAATTACCTTATCCTTGTATTCTGCCTGAAGCTTATCAAGTGTTGCCTTTGTGTCCTTGTTTTCAAGGTCGGCATTTGTTACAAAGTACATAAATATCGGCTTATCCAAACCGTTTATATTCTCATCATTTGCAGTAGGATCTACCTCCTGCTCTTCTGCATTTGCCTCGTTCTTAGGAGCGTCTTTTTCGGTGTCCTTATTATCTTCTGCTTTTTCCTCTTCTTTCGCTGTGTCGTTCTTTCCCTCTGTTTCTACTTGCTGAGTATCTCCTTCCGCTTCGGTAATTGGGGCTTCTGTTTGGGTAGATACTGTATCTTCATTATTTTTTGGCATTGATAATATCAGTGCTGCGCCTACAACGCAAACCACTGCTATAATAATTGCGATTATTGTTTTTTTAGTTAGTTTCATATTCCTTAACCTGCCTTTCTATGGTTTCCAGTGCGATTTCCGCTATGCGGGCGTATCGCATTACTTTGTTTTTTATTCTTTCATTAAGCGAGTCGATGATGCCGAAGTTGGCGTTCATAGGCTGCAGCTTTTCTAATGCTTCGTTTGTAATATAAAGGGGAAGAGAGCCTATTGCTGTTTTGGATGATGGTTCAAACATAGCCTTTCCCTTCATAAGCCTTGCCAGATTGTATCCGGCCAGAATCCCTGAGGAAGCTGATTCTACATACCCTTCCACACCGGTAATTTGTCCGGCAAAGAAAATCTTTTCATGCTTTTTCATCTGGTAGTAACGGTTTATCACACGGGGTGCATCTATAAAGGTGTTGCGGTGCATTACACCGTAACGCACAAATTCCGCATTTTCAAGTCCGGGTATCATGGAAAACACACGTTTTTGTTCTCCGAACTTTAAGTTGGTTTGAAAACCTACCAAATTATATAATGTGGCTTTTTCGTCGTCCTGCCTTAGCTGAACTACCGCGTAAGCATCGTCCTTGCCTGTTTTCGGATTTGTAAGTCCCACCGGCTTTAGTGGTCCAAAAAGCAGCGTCTTTTCGCCTCTTTTTGCCATTACTTCAACCGGCATACAGCCCTCAAAAACTGTCATATTTTCAAATTGCTTTAGTGGTGCAGACTGCGCATTTATCAGCTCGTTGTAAAATGCGTCATATTCCTCCTTGGTCATAGGGCAGTTGATGTAGTCTGCAGTGCCGCGGTCGTATCGGGCGCCGTAGAAAACCTTGTCCATATTGATAGACTCCTTGGTGACAATGGGCGCTGCCGCATCGTAGAAGGAAATACCGTCACTGCCGGTAAGCTTTGCAATTTCCGCCGAAAGAGGCTCCGACGTAAGCGGTCCGGTGGCTATTACTGTGTAGGAATCGGTGTCAATTTCGGTTACTTCCTCCTCATGAACAGTTACAAGAGGATGACTTTTAATCAAGTTTGTGATATGGTCGGCAAAAATGTCACGGTCAACCGCCAAAGCTCCGCCTGCCGGAACTTTGGATACATCAGCTCCTCGCATTATGCAGGAGTCGAAGTGACGCATCTCCGCCTTCAAAAGACCGCAGGCATTTTCCACTCTGTCCGCCTTTAATGAATTTGAGCAGACAAGCTCGCAGAATTTTTCGCTGTGGTGTGCCGGAGTGAATTTTTTCGGCTTCATTTCGTAAAGGTCTACGCTAATGCCTTGTTTTACAAGCTGCCATGTGGCTTCGCATCCTGCCAGTCCTGCGCCTATTACCTTAGCCCTCATTTCTTTTCCTTCCTTTCAGGCTTTCTCTCATACTTGCAGGCTTCGTTGTAGCAGTAGATTTTTGCGTTTCTGCCCTTTCTCTTTAGCAACAAGCTTCCGCACTCAGGGCAGGCTTCCTTTTTAACCGGCTTATCCCAAGCCATAAATTCACATTTTGGGTAGTTTTCGCACCCATAGAATGTGTTGCCTTTGTGAGATTTTTTCTCCAGAATTTCTCCGCCGCATTTTGGACATTTAACTCCGATTTCGGTTCGGATAGCCTTGGTATTTCGGCATTCCGGATATCCCGGACAAGCCAAAAACTTGCCGAATTTGCTTACCTTGTATACCATTTTTCGTCCGCATTTTTCGCAGACAACGTCGGATTCTTCGTCTTTTATTGTAACTTTTTCTACTTCTTTTTGTGCTTTCTCAAGATTTTTGGAGAAGGATGGGTAAAATTCCGAAAGAACCTGAACCCAATCAAGCTTTCCATCCTCTACGTTATCCAGCTTTTGCTCCATATCTGCGGTAAAGTCTACGTCCACAATTTCGTCAAAGCTTTTCTTCATTATATCGGTAGTTATCATTCCAAGCTCGGTTGGAACAAGCTGTTTCTTTACTTTTCGAACATAACCTCTTGATACAATGGTGGTAATTGTCGGTGCATAGGTACTTGGTCTGCCTATGCCGTTTTCCTCCAATGTATGCACAAGGGAAGCCTCGGTGTATCTTGCCGGTGGCTTTGTAAAGTGCTGCATAGAGTCGATAGCATCAAGTGTAACTGCCTTGTTTTCGGTGAGCTTTGGAAGAGTTTTGTCCTTTTCCGGAGTATTGTCACTGCCCTCTACATACACCATCATATATCCTTTGAAAATAACCTCGGAGCCTGTTGCTTTAAAGGTATGGCTTCCGCAGGTAAGAGTTGCGGATACGGAATTATGAACACTTGCCGCCATTTGACTTGCCGCAAATCTTTCCCATATCAGCTTATACAGCTTGAATTGGTCATTTGTCAATTTATCCTTTATGTGGATTGGGTTTATATTTATGCTGGTTGGCCTTATAGCTTCGTGAGCATCCTGAGAATTTTTCTTGGATTTGTATTGGCGTGGGGCTACATACTCCTTACCATATTCTGCATTTAGGTAGGCTATTGCCTCTCTTTGTGCTTCGTTTGAGATTCTCAGTGAGTCTGTTCTCATGTAGGTGATAAGACCTACTG
>SVKH01000024.1 GCA_015068545.1 Oscillospiraceae bacterium | reverse complement strand
TGGCTCAAAAGACAAAACCTACCAGATAATCAAAGATTTATGTCAAAAAGACTCTATCTTTGCCTTGGTCAATTTGTCACGAAACCGCGGACACCAAAATGCACTGCTTGCAGGGCTTATGACGGCAAAAGATTACGCCGATGCCGTTATTTCCATGGATGCGGATATGCAGGACGATATATCTGTTATAGAAAATTTCATCGATGAGTTTTATAACGGAAATGACATTGTCTATGGTGTCAGAAATGACCGAACAAGCGACACCTTTTTTAAACGGTTTACTGCGGAAGGCTTTTATAAATTTATGAAATTTATGGGTGTGGACATAGTATTTAACCACGCCGATTATAGGCTTATGAGCAAAAGGGCAATCGAGGCACTTTCCCAATTCGATGAGGTGAACACATTCCTGCGCGGAATAATTCCGCAAATCGGATTCAAAAGCACCACTGTTGAGTACACAAGGCAAAAACGCACGCTAGGAAAATCCAAATACCCGTTTATGAAAATGTGTAGTTTTGCACTGGAGGGTATCACGTCCTTTAGCGTACGACCTATAAAAATGGCACTGGTCTTTGGCGTTCTATCCTTTTTGGTAAGCCTTGCTATGCTGGTTTACTGCATATATGAATGGTCCATTGGCAACACAGTAAGCGGTTGGGCAAGTCTTGGTGTTTCCATCTGGGCTCTTGGCGGGCTACAGCTACTTATGCTAGGCGTTGTAGGCGAATATGTGGGCAAGATATATCTTGAAACCAAGCATAGACCTAAGTATATTATAGAATCCACTATAATTGATGGAAATGTTATAAACGCGCAGAACACTTCGCTTTGAACCAAACACACACTATTAATTTTCGTATAAAACTATTGAAAATCACCCTTTTATATGTTATAATATTTCAAAAGGATAATCCAAAAGCGATGCTGACGGAAAATCCTAGTAAATTATACAAATTGCGTTCTGACTTCAAAAGAGAAATCTTGCGAAAAAAGGGTGGCTCAATAAGTTGAATTAAACAAGCGTCCTTTTTTTCCAAGGGCGCTTGCTTTATTATGCAGGAAACTGCATTATCAATGGCATAGCAACAACCCTACCCTTCTCTCTCGCCTGCAGACGCAGTTTTAAGGAATTTTAATCAAAAGGCGGTGATTTTTATAAAAGCTCTTATCGACAAACTTGCAAAAGAAAAAGCTCTTACAAAAGAAGAATGGGTACAGCTTTTGGATAATATTGATGATACAGAATACCCCTTCCAAAAAGCTCGCCAAATCCGCCACGAAATATATGGCAAAGACGTGTATATCCGCGGTCTTATTGAGATTTCCAATTACTGCAAAAATGACTGTCTGTACTGTGGAATACGCAAAAGCAACAAACTGGCAGACCGATACAGACTTTCCAAGGATGAGATTTTAGACTGCTGCCATATTGGGTATGACCTAGGCTTTCGCACCTTCGTAATGCAAGGCGGCGAAGACCCATACTATACCGATGAAGTAATGTGTGACATTATAAAATCCATCAAGGACCGCTATCCGGAATGTGCAGTTACTCTTTCCCTTGGCGAAAAATCTTACGAAAGCTACAAAGCTTTAAAAGAAGCAGGTGCAGACCGATACCTGCTTCGCCACGAAACAGCGAATGAATGTCACTATTCTTCTCTGCATCCTGCGGAATTAACTCTTGAAAATAGAAAAAAATGCCTGTATGACCTAAAAGAATTAGGTTTTCAGGTTGGTAGCGGATTTATGGTAGGCTCACCCGGTCAAACCAACGAGACCTTAGCAGAAGATATGCTGTTTTTGAAAGAGCTAAATCCTCAAATGGTGGGAATTGGCCCATTTATCCCTCACAAGGACACGCCGTTTGCAAAAAAATCGGCAGGAAGTGGTGAAAAAACCTTAATAATGATAGCTCTAACTCGCCTGATGTTGCCGCAAGCTCTGCTGCCGTCAACTACGGCTTTGGGTACATTGTGCGAAGATGGCAGAGAACGTGGTATTTTAGCCGGAGCTAACGTAGTGATGCCGAACCTTTCGCCAAAATCTGTTCGTGAGAAATACCTTCTATATGACAACAAAATCTGCACAGGTGACGAAGCGGCAGAGAGCAAACTGAATTTGGAAAAGAAATTTAAATCTATCGGCTACGAAATTGTTGTAGCTCGCGGAGACTATAAAAAGGAGATATGAATTATGTATGATGTAAAATCAAGTAAAGCTGAAGAATTTATCAACCACGAAGAAATTCTGGACACGTTAAAGTACGCAGACGAGCACAAGGACGATGTGGCTTTAATAGACCAAATTATAGAAAAAGCAAAAGAGAAAAACGGTCTTACCCACCGTGAAGCATCGGTACTTTTGGCTTGTGACATTCCTGAAAAAATAGAGGAAATCTATGCCCTTGCCAGAGAGATTAAGGATGAGTTTTACGGCAACAGAATAGTAATGTTCGCTCCATTATACCTTTCCAATTACTGCGTAAACGGATGCGTATACTGCCCATATCATTATCAAAACAAGAATATCTGCCGTAAAAAGCTTACTCAGGAAGAGGTAAGGCAGGAAGTTATTGCCCTTCAGGACATGGGACACAAGCGTTTGGCTATTGAAGCAGGCGAAGACCCTGTGAATAACCCTATCGAGTATATTTTAGAATGTATCGATACCATCTATTCCGTAAAGCACAAAAACGGTGCGATCCGCCGTGTTAACGTAAATATTGCCGCAACAACTGTGGAGAATTACCGCAAATTAAAAGATGCAGGAATAGGCACCTACATCCTATTTCAGGAAACTTACCACAAGGAAAGCTACGAAAAGCTTCATCCGACAGGCCCTAAGCACAACTACGCATATCACACCGAGGCTATGGACAGAGCTATGGAAGGCGGCATAGATGACGTTGGTTTTGGTGTACTTTTCGGTCTCGAGCTGTATCGTTACGAATTTGCAGGGCTTTTAATGCACGCAGAGCATATGGAAGCAAAGTTCGGCGTAGGACCGCATACCATCAGCGTACCCAGAATCCGTCCTGCTGACGACATTGATCCTGACCAATTCGACAATTCTATTGACGACGACACCTTCGCAAAAATAGTGGCATGTATCAGAATTGCCGTTCCTTATACCGGCATGATAGTTTCCACTCGTGAGAATAAATCCACTCGCGAAAAGCTTTTAAAGCTTGGAATATCACAAATCAGCGGTGGTTCAAAAACCAGTGTAGGCGGTTATGCAGAGCCTGAGCCTGAGGATGAAAATTCAGCTCAGTTTGACATCAGCGATAACCGTACCCTTGACGAAGTTGTGAATTGGCTGATGAAACAAGATTACATCCCAAGCTTCTGCACAGCTTGCTACCGCGAAGGCAGAACCGGTGACAGATTTATGACGCTTTTAAAGAACCGTCAAATCTTGAACTGTTGCCATCCAAATGCTCTTATGACATTGAAAGAATACCTTGAAGACTACGCAAGTGAAGAAACAAGAGAAATCGGAAATGCTATGATAGAGCGTGAGCTGGAAAGAATTCCAAACGAAAAAGTAAAAGAAATCGCCAAAAATAACATTGCAAATATCCATTCCGGTAAACGTGATTTCAGATTTTAGGAGGATACTATGGGACTTTCTTCTACCCCTGCTTCCGAAAGAGTGCATATAGGCTTTTTCGGTAAGCGAAATGCCGGCAAATCCAGTGTAATAAATGCGGTTACAGGACAAAATCTTTCAATCGTATCCGACGTTAAAGGCACTACTACCGATCCTGTTTTAAAAACAATGGAGCTACTTCCTATTGGTCCGGTTGTGATTATAGATACTCCCGGACTTGACGATGTTGGCGAGCTAGGAAGCCTCAGAATACAAAAAACCCTTGATGTTTTGAAAAAAACTGATATTGCCGTACTGGTTGTGGATGCCTTAGAGGGATTCACCAAAGAAGATGAAAATATACTAAAGCTTATTAAAGACAAGAACCTTCCCTATGTTATCTGCTACAATAAATGCGACCTTAAAGAAATTGCCGAAAAAGAAGAAAACACTATCTGCGTTTCTGCTTTGGCGAATAAGAACATAAACGAATTAAAGGAGCTTATTGCCGGTAAAATCAAGCAAGAACCTCAGAAAAAGATTGTGGCAGATATACTAAACTCAGGTGATATGGCTGTTTTGGTAGTGCCAATAGACGAAGGCGCGCCAAAGGGCAGACTTATCCTTCCCCAACAACAGACCATTCGCGATCTTTTGGATAACGGTATGACCTGCACAGTCACTCAGCTGGAACAGCTTACAGACACACTTGCGCTTTTGGGTGACAAGGCAAAAATTGTCATTACCGATAGTCAGGCATTTGGTAAGGTTTCCAAAATGGTACCTGACCATATTCCGCTTACCTCTTTTTCTATTCTGTTTATGCGGTACAAAGGTGAGTTATCCTATGCTCTAGAAGGCGCCAAAATGCTTGATGAACTAAAAGACGGTGATACCGTCCTGATTAGTGAAGGATGTACCCATCACAGACAATGCGGTGACATAGGCACTGTAAAAATGCCAAATTGGATTAAAGATTACACAAAAAAGGATCTGAATTTTGAATTTACAAGCGGAACGGAGTTTCCCGATGATTTATCCCGTTTTTCCATTGTAGTTCATTGTGGCGGATGTATGTTAAACTCTGCCGAAATGCAAAACCGTATTAAAACCGCCGTGGGCATGGCTGTTCCAATGACAAACTACGGCATGGCTATTTCCTACATGAACGGAATTTTAAAAAGAACGGTAAAGCCATTTGGGATAGAACTATAATAAAAGATGCGCTATACTCCACACCGTAAAAGTAAAGATATACAACAAAATGGATGTAAGAAAATTTTTACATCCATTTTTATTTTTACAATATACATTTTCCAAAGCGTAGACCATAAACCAAAAATACTTCTATATTGATTTTTGCTCGTCCTTTTCTTTTGCTATGTTTTCATTTAATTCCTTTAAAAACGCATATCCAAAAGGAATGCTAAAGAGTGCGGTAAGCACATCTGCCACAGGCTGAGCTATCTGTACTCCAAATATTCCCCACATTTTCGGCAAAGTCCATATAAGTGGCAAAAAGAATATCCCTTGTCTTGCACAGGATAGAAGTGTGGCTCTCCATGACCTTCCTATGATCTGGTAGGTTATGTTGCACACCATATTGATAGGCATTATCGGCAGTACCAAGCTGTATGCCATAAGCGCCCTCTTTCCTATCTCCAGCACTTTATAATCACCCTTTATAAACTGCGTTACAAGTTCCTCCGACATAAAAAATGCCACTGCTCCCAATACCGTCAGAAGCACAGTACCTACCTGCCAAGTGAATACTATGGCTTTTTTCACTCGTTTATAGTTTTTTGCACCGTAGTTATAGCCTATAACAGGCTGAGCACCTTGTCCAATTCCGATAAGCACCGAGAAAATTATCATAAAAATTTTCCCCACAATACCCATAGCCGCAACAGCCGCATCACCGTATATTCTGGCACTTCTGTTTAAGAACATTGTGGAAATACTTGCAAGTCCTTGTCGAGAAAAAGACGGTAAGCCTGCCTTTAATATTCCAAGATAATCCATAATATTTAAGGATATTTTTCTAAAGCTCAGCTTTGTCTGGCTCTTTCCGGAAATAAAGCTGTAAAGCAGTATGACAAATCCTACACACTGACTGGTAAGAGTAGCTATTGCCGCACCGGCCATTCCCATGTCAAACCCGAAAATCAGCACAGGATCCAAAACCACATTCAGTATTCCTCCTGAGGCTATGCCCCACATAGCATACTTTGCGTGGCCTTGACTTCGTAAAATGTTATTTAGTATAAAAGAACCAATCATCACCGGTGCGCCAAATATAATATAGGTGGCATAGCTTTTTGCATAGGGCAAGATTGTATCTGTTGCACCGAAAATCATCATAAGGTCGGTTATTTTCAACATTCCGAAAAGAGTTATAACCGCACCTAGAGCTAAACCCATAAAAAGTCCGCTTGACGCAATCCTTGCGGCATCATCGTCACGCTTTTCCCCCAGCATACGGGAAATAATGCTGCCCGAGCCCATTCCCACAGTAAATCCCACTGCCTGTATTATAGCCATGAGAGAAAAAACCACACCCACTGCTCCTGAGGCAGACGTACCCAGCTTTGATACAAAGTATGTGTCGGCAATATTATACACCGACGTTACCATCATGCTTATTACCGTCGGTATGCTGAGAGTTAAAATCAATCTCCTTACCGGCTTCTCTGTCATCTTCCTATACTGCGCCTCGGCACCTTTTTCCATAATATCTCCTTAATAGTCCTCTAGTTTTCTTATGTAATCGAAGGTGGCTTCTTCACCTTCATCCCTTACCATTATAAGTAGTTTTTCCAAAAAATCTGATGTTTCAGGGTGGATAAGCCTGTTTTTTCTGCCCTTTTCAAAATACTCTATTGGGTGGCTTTCGTTATACTTATCCCCTTGATAAATCTTACTTGCCGCCAGCCTATCGCAAAACATCTCCTTAACGTATCGCATAGGCATCTTTACCGGACCGTACCTTCCCGTTTCCGGATTGTAGTCTGTCCAGTACTCAAAATGGTGACGGTTTCTGCCTTTATGGTGCATCCACGCAGAGGAATATCCCTTTGCTCTTCTCTCCATATCGTTTGGACTTCTGTCCCCTTGATAGTACCTTATACCGCATATAAACTCGGAAGGAGTGTACTTGGACAAATCGTGAAACAGTCCCTGCCACAAAATCCCTGCTTTTTTACAATGACGTATAACCTCATGCCTGTGTCTTGTTATAGTCATAAAATGCCCTATCATGTTCATATAATCTCTCCTTCCGCGGTTTCACCTATATAGGTAAACCGCTTTTGCTCCGCACCGTCACGAACTACAACCTCATCCCACATAGCAGCAGGCCGTACCCACAGACTACCATCATCGTAGGTGGCACGGTAAACCACCATTTCCTCCAAAGTTTCGCTGTGCTTTGCCACACCCAAAACCTCATATATATTTCCCTTAAAATGTCTGTAAAACCCCAATTTTACCATTTTTTCAGCTCCTCACTCTTCTATTTTATCAGTATATCACTAAAATATCCCAATTTCAATACATTAGCTTTGACAAATTCCGTTTTTTTGTGTATAATGTAAGTTGGATATGTTATAATAGAATAAATGTAGGCTTTTGAGGAATATTTATGCTTAAAGAAGATACTACAATTTCATATGTTGAGCCAGGATCACTTGCGGAAGAAGCAGGGATTGCGCCCGGCGACAAGCTGATGGCGGTAAACGGTCACTCCGTTCACGATATCTTAGAATACCGATATCTTACATCAGAATACGAGGTAGAACTGGAAGTTTTAAAAACTGATGGCTCCACAGAGATTATCACAATAGAAAATGACTATGAGGAGCTGGGTATAGAATTTTGTCAGGGTTTAATAGCAAAGCCACAGAGCTGCAAAAATAAGTGCATCTTCTGTTTTATAGATCAACTTCCAAAGGGCATGAGGGAAACAGTTTACTTTAAGGATGATGACACCAGGCTTTCCTTTTTGCAGGGGAACTATGTCACTCTGACAAACCTTACTGACGAGGAGATAGACCGACTAATTGCCATGCACATCTCCCCTATCAATATTTCGGTGCATACCACAAACCCGCAGCTTCGTGTTACCATGCTGAAAAATCCAAATGCAGCGAAAATATACGACATAATGAAGAAATTTGCCCAAAACGGCATTTATATGAACTGCCAGATAGTGCTGTGTCCCGGTTATAACGACAAGGATGAGCTGGACAGATCCATCTTAGATATGGCGGCGCTGTATCCATATGTATCCAGCTGCTCGGTAGTACCGGTAGGGCTTACAAGATATCGCGAAAACCTTACACGGCTCACCCCGTTTGATTCTCGCAGTTCACTTGAAACTATAAGGCAGATCGAATCATACCAAAAGAAATTCCGGAAGGATTTTGGTATAAATCTTATTTATGCTGCTGACGAATTCTACATAAACGCAAAACTGCCTGTTCCCAATGCACAGCATTACGATGGATTCCCTCAAATAGAGAACGGAGTTGGACTTATTGCATCCATGCAGGAGGAATTTGACAGCGGTATAGAGCTTGTAAAGATAAAATCATGCAAGCGGAATGTAGCAATAGCCACCGGTGAAATTGCCCAAGACTTCATACAAAGCTTAGCACAGAGGTTGATGGCAAAATGCTCCGACCTTTCCATCACAGTTTACGGAGTTAAAAATGAATTTTTTGGCGGTGGAGTTAACGTTTCGGGGCTATGTACCGCCAGCGACATTATAAGAACTTTGGAAAATGAACCAAAATATGACGAAATATTTATTCCGGACTGTATGCTTCGTGACGGTGAGGACATATTCCTTGATAATGTCACTTTAGATGAGCTTTGCGAAAAGCTGAACTCGAAGATAACACCTGTTAGTAACGATGGATATGTATTTATAGAAAAAATTCTAGGCACAAACCTTGAATTTTAGAAGGAGAAACAAATGAAACCAGTTGTTGCCATAGTTGGCAGACCGAATGTGGGAAAATCCACACTTTTTAACAAAATATCAGGACAAAGAATCAGTATTGTAGAGGATACTCCCGGAGTTACCCGTGATAGAATCTACTCCGATGCCAGCTGGCTGGATAAACACTTTACCCTTATCGACACCGGCGGCATAGAACCAAATTCCAAAGACGAAATTCTGAGCCAGATGCGATTGCAGGCAGAGCTGGCCATAGATATGGCGGATGTTGTAGTTCTTATGGTTAATGTTGCCGATGGAGTTACAGCCAATGATATGGACGTAGCATCCATGCTGCAAAAAGCAAAAAAGAAAATCATCCTTGCTGTTAATAAAGTAGATAACATAGGTGAACCGCCTATGGAATTTTACGAGTTTTACAATCTTGGCCTTGGCGATCCTATCGCTATATCATCCACACACGGACTTGGAGTAGGCGATCTTTTGGATGAAATATGCGCAAACTTCCCGGAGGATGCTGACACATCAGAGGATGAGGACGAAATTAAGGTGGCCGTAATAGGCAAACCAAACGCAGGAAAATCCAGCCTTATAAATAAAATACTTGGCGAAAATCGCGTTATAGTATCTAATATAGCAGGCACTACTCGTGATGCTATCGACTCACACTTCGAGAAAAACGGAGATCGCTTCCTTATAATAGACACAGCGGGTATGCGCAAACGCAAAAAGATTGACGAAAACGTAGAGCATTACAGTGTGGTAAGGGCACTTGCCGCTGTGGATAGAAGTGACGTTTGTATAATTATGATTGATGCAAACGAAGGAGTAACCGAGCAGGATACCAAGGTAGCAGGCTATGCACACGAGCAAGGAAAAGCCTGCATTATAGCTGTTAATAAATGGGACATAGTGGAAAAGGACGACAAAACCATGAAGGCGTTTACCGACAGAGTCCGTGAAGGATTTGCGTTTATGTCTTACGCATCCATTATGTTTATCTCTGCCAAAACAGGACAGAGAGTTGACAAACTTCTGGAAGAAGTTAAAAAAGTCAATGAGCAGCACAAACGTAGAATTACCACAGGTATGCTCAACGATGTTCTAAACGAAGCAATGAACAAGCAGCAGCCACCGTCAGATAAAGGAAAGAGGCTGAAAGTTTTCTACGGTACACAGGCATCGGTTGCACCACCAACCTTTGTGCTTTTCTGCAACTCCAAGGATCTTTTCCACTATTCTTATCTCCGATTTATCGAGAATCAGATAAGAAGCACCTTTGGATTTGACGGAACACCAATACACTTCATTCTCCGCGAAAAGGAAAAAAAAGACAGATAAAGAGGTGAATCTATGCTATACATTACAGCCATTTTAGTTGCTGTCTGCTCTTATCTTGTGGGCAGTATAAACACTTCCATAATTCTATCAAAAGCCATCTACGGTACAGACATCCGAAAATCCGGATCCGGAAATGCCGGAGCTACTAATATGCTCCGAACTCATGGTACAAAAATGGCAGTTGCAACTCTTTTATTTGATGTTTTAAAAGGCGTCCTTATGGTTGCACTTGTGTCAATTTTAGACAAATTTTCCGTTAATATTTATGAAAATGCTCCTGCATCCGATTTTGAAAGAACATACCTTTTGGGCAGTTTGAAATACATTGCAGGGATATTCGTGGTATTAGGCCATGACTTCCCACTGTACTTTGGCTTCAAAGGCGGAAAAGGCGTTGCCACAAGTCTTGGAGTTATGCTCACCCTTAACTGGAAGGTCGGACTTATCATACTGGCACTTGCCCTAACAATAATGGCGATTACACGATATGTTTCCCTTGGATCTATAACGGCAGCTGCCGTGTATCCTTTTGTGCTTTTCACCTTTATGATAGCAGGAGGGGATGAACTTTCTCAATGTATAACCTACCTTTTTATGGCGGTAACCCTTGCTGTTATACTCATAGCAAAGCATCATTCAAACATAACCAAGCTAAAAAATGGCACAGAAAATAAACTATTTGCCAAAAAGGAAAAAACTTCAGAAACCAAGGAGGACTCTAAATAATGAAAATAGCCGTAATAGGTTCCGGAAGTTGGGGTTGTGCAATATCCATTCTGCTTGCCAATAAGGGCAATGACGTATTTTTGTGGAGTTGGCAACAAGAAGAAACAGACAGACTCAACAAGGACAGAGAAAACAAAGACGTACTACCGGGGAAACACTTTCCTGATAATATAACCTGCAGTCACGATATGGGGCTGTGCGTAGAAGGTGCAGAGCTAATTGTAACTGCCGCACCAAGTCCGGCAACAAGAGTAACTGCAAAGCAGCTACGAAACCACGTTGTTGGAGGGCAAATACTGGTAAACCTTTCAAAAGGATTAGAAGAAGCCACACTTATGCGGCTTTCCGAGGTTTACAAAGAGGAAATACCTCAGGCTACTGTTGCCATTATGAGCGGACCTTCTCATGCAGAAGAAGTAAGCATGGGACTTCCTACCACCAACGTAGTAGCGGCAGATGATATCAAAACAGCCGAACACATTCAAGAAATCTTTATGAATAAAACTTTCCGTGTTTACACCGGTACGGATATGGTCGGAGCCGAGCTTGGCGGTGCTCTTAAAAACGTAATTGCACTATGCTCCGGTATATCCGATGGCATGGGATATGGCGATAACACACGCGCAGCCCTTATGACACGCGGTCTTGCGGAAATAACCAGACTGGGCGTAAAGATGGGAGCAAGGCCGGAAACCTTTGCCGGTCTTACCGGCGTAGGCGACCTTATAGTTACCTGCACCAGTCAACACTCCCGTAACCACAGGGCAGGCATACTGCTAGGCCAGGGATACACTCTCTTTGAAACTCTCGACAAAATTCATATGGTGGTGGAAGGTGTAAATACCGCAAAAGCTGCATATGCTTTAAGTAAGAAGTATAAGGTATCCATGCCTATTATAGAGGAAGCCTACAAGGTTGTTTTTGAAGGGAAGAACCCGAAAGAAGCTGTGGATAACCTTATGACCCGTAACAAATCTGCAGAATAAAAGGATATCTTATGGACATTATTTCTATAATTTTAGTAGGCATAGGGCTTGCCATGGATGCTTTTTCCGTATCTGTTTCGGAAGGCATTATCCTGAAAAAACCCACTCTTGGTCAATCAGCCAAGATTGCACTGTTCTTTGGTGCTTTCCAGTTTATTATGCCATGTGCCGGCTATCTTTTAGGTAGTGCTTTCGCTCACTACATAACAGCCTTCGCCCACTACATAGCCTTCGTCCTTTTGGGGTTTATAGGAGGTAAGATGATATATGAGGCTGTTTACGAAAAGGAGGATGGCGAAATAAAAAATCCACTCTCCTTTAATACACTTTTAGTCTTGGCAATTGCCACCAGTATAGACGCCCTTGCTGTTGGAGTCACCTTTGCTACTGTGCACACACCTGTCGTATTTGCTTCGGCAATCATAGGTATAGTCACATATGCAATTTCATTTTGCGGAGTTTATATTGGTAGTAAATGCGGCAATCTCCTTGGTAATAAAGCGGAGATTTTGGGTGGTATGGTGCTGATTGGCATTGGTACGAAAATACTTATAGAGCATTTATTCTTTTAAATGATTGACATTTTATGCCATATAGTATATACTAACCAAGTGAATTTTTGATAAACTTTAGAAAGAGGAATTTTTATGAAAAACTTAACTATTCCAAAGGGCTATAAATCACTTCTGTCATTAAGACAGACAGAGGTTGCTATAAAAAAGGTGAAGGATTTTTTTGAAAGAGACCTTTCTATCCAACTTAATCTGACACGTGTATCTGCACCGCTTTTCGTAAATACAAACAGCGGTCTAAATGACACTCTAAACGGCGTGGAACGTCCGGTTTCCTTTGATATAAAGGGTTTGGACGGAGAATATGAAATTGTACATTCCCTTGCAAAATGGAAGAGATTCGCTCTAAAGCACTACGGTTTTGGCAATAATGAAGGTCTTTATACCGACATGAATGCAATTCGCCGTGACGAAGACACCGATAATCTCCACTCCGTATACGTTGACCAATGGGACTGGGAAAAGGTTATAAACAAGGAAGACAGAACGGAAGAAACTCTAAAAGCTGCAGTTCAGGCTGTGTACAATTCCTTAAAACACACCGAAAGATACATTGCCGGCGAATACGATTTTGCCGAAATTTACCTACCCGAAGATATTTTCTTTATCACAACACAAGAGCTTGAGGATATGTATCCTGATAAAACTGCCAAGGAAAGAGAATATGCCATTTCCAAGGAAAAGGGCGCTGTTTTCATTATGAAAATAGGCGGTATTTTAAAGTCCGGCAAGATGCATGACGGCAGAGCTCCTGACTATGACGACTGGGAGCTTAACGGTGATATTATAGTGTACTACCCTGTATTGGACGTTGCTCTTGAGCTGTCTTCTATGGGTATTCGTGTAGATGAAGAGGCACTTCTTCGCCAGCTTAAAATCCGTGGCAGAGAAGAAAATGCCAAGCTTCCTTTCCAAAAAGCATTGCTTGATGGGGAACTTCCATACACTATTGGCGGAGGTATCGGTCAGTCCAGACTTTGTATGTACTTCCTGCACAAAGCACACGTTGGCGAGGTTCAGTCCTCTGTGTGGCCTCCGGAAATGCTGGCTGAATGTAAAAAACACGGAATAGATATTCTGTAAAATAAACGGACAGCTTTGGATTTAGTAAAGGGTAGATTATCCTTTTTATCCATAGCTACGTCATAATTATCCTTAGTATTATAAGGGATCTGAGCAAAATGTATAAAGACGCTGTACACTTAGTTTTTTTCTGTGTTTCAGGAGAATCAGTAGTACAACAGCGGTAGCTATACCGCCACTCTGCTGCTTGGTACATTTTGCTCAGGTCCCTTTTTTATTTTATATAAACTTTATCGTAACTTTAATGGGACGGCATCGTTGAAGCCACTTTGTTAATGCTAAAAATATAATTGACAAAGCTATGCCAAAGTTGTATAATACATTTATTAAAAGTAAAAAGGAGAGGTTTACTATGAAAAAAATATTATCAGTAATCGTAGCAGGTATTTTGGCAGTTTCAGCACTTACCGCATGTTCAGGTGGTAGTGACGGAGTAACTATTGCGGTACCTAATGACACTACAAATGAAGCCAGAGCTTTGTTGCTTTTGGAAAATCTTGGCTACATAACACTAAACCCTGACGCCGGCATTACAGCTACCGTTAAAGATATTACCGAGAATCCTTTGGGAATTAAATTCAACGAAGTCGAAGCAGCACAGCTTCCAAATATTTTAAGAGACGTTGACTACGCTATAATCAACTCAAACTACGCAATCGCAGCTGATATGAAGCCTGTGGAAGAGTCCCTTGCTATGGAAGGCGCAGCTTCTGCTTACAGCAATATTCTTGCTGTTAAAGAAGGTACAGAAACCACAGATAAGATAGTAGCTCTTGTGGCTGCTCTTGAAAGCCAAAAGGTTGCAGATTACATCACATCTTCCTACGAGGGTGCTGTTGTCAGTGTTGTAGAAAACCCTGGCACAGGCTTTGACGATACAGTAGACTACGATGCTCTAAACGGTACAAAGATTTCTGTGGCTGCATCTCCTGCACCTCACGCAGAAATCCTTAACATTGCAAAGGAAATCCTTGCAGAAAAGGGCATTGAGCTTGAAATTGTAGAATTTACTGACTATGTACAGCCAAATATGGTTGTTGATAGCGGCGAAATTGACGCAAACTACTTCCAGCACTTACCATACCTTGATGACTTTAACAAGCAAAACGGCACAAAGATTGTGTCCGCAAGTGCTATCCACGTTGAGCCAATGGGACTTTACGGCGGAAAACAGGCAGACCTTAGTGCTTTAGATAAATAAACAGGAATATCAGGAACGCATTAAGTGTTATAACAAAATGCGTTCCTTTCAATTTCGGAGGTAATTATGATTGAAATAAAAGGTCTTTCTAAAACCTTCCATACCAAAGACGGCACAGTGGAAGCTCTAAAAGACATTAACATGACGGTAAATGATGGCGATATTTACGGCATAATAGGTATGAGTGGTGCAGGAAAAA
>SVKH01000023.1 GCA_015068545.1 Oscillospiraceae bacterium | reverse complement strand
TTTCGAAAAGAAACAGGTACAAAAAGTCCTTAAAATCACCATTCCGGAAAACCTGAATTATCAGGGAGCGTTTGACGAAATATTAAAGAAATACACAAAAAAGTACACTCTCACCAGAATAAAAACAACAGATTTGGGTTCACTTTTTGAGCTGGACTATCATGTTGTAATGCTCCATGATGAGGATGAACAGGAGTTTATAAACGAACTAAGGTGCAGAAACGGAAATCTTAATATCATACTGGCAGTTTCAGCACCGGTAAAAATAAAATGATGAGGTGAAATAGAATGAAAAAACTACTGTCAATAGCTTTAGTATTATGTCTTTCTACGGTTTTTATAGCAGATGCAAGGAGTTTATCCGGCGAAAAAATCGCGGTGGAGCTGGACGGAAAGCCAATAGAATTTGACGTAAACCCCGAAATAATAGACGGACGAACTATGGTTCCGCTTAGGAAAATCTTTGAAGCAATAGGCGCCCGTGTTAAATGGAATGACGAAACAAAGACGGTGACAGCGCGAAAAAATTCAAAGACTATTACGCTTTCCATAGACTCTGCCGATTTGGAAATAGACAAGGGCAAAACCGATGATGCAGGAAACCCAGTTACCGAAACTATAAAGCTGGAAGTTCCGGCAAGGATTGTATCCGGAAGAACTCTGGTGCCTGCACGAGCTGTTTCCGAAAGCTTTGGGCTTAATGTAGATTGGGATGAAGAGAATCAAAAAGTTATTATCGCATCGGAGGAAGCTGAGGACGATTCTTGGAAGGAAAATGTGGGCTTTATAAACCTTTCCGATTTAACCTGCGAAGGCGAAGGTATCGAGATTGACGGAAATCAGGTTAAGATTACCCAAGGTGGCGATTTTACCGTAACAGGAACCCTTGATGACGGAAATATAACAATTTCTGCCAAGGAAAAAGTCAAGCTTCGTTTAAGCGGAGCAAAAATCACATCAAGCAGTAATCCTTGCATTTTTGTAGAAAAAGCAGACAAGGCATATATAACTCTTTCCGATGGAACAGAAAACTTCCTTATTGCAAAAAACAGCGAAGACGGCGGAATCTATTCAAAAGAAAATCTGGAAATAAAGGGTGACGGAAGCCTTGAGATAGAGGCTCTTGAAGGTCATGGGATAAAGGCATCGGATAATTTGACTATGGAAAAGGGCAGTATCAGCATAAACGCAACCTCTGACGGCATTCATATAAACGATACCTTTGAAATGTCCAATGGAAAGATCAACATAACCGCCATAGGCGATGGAATCGACTGCGAATCTATTGTGGATATTTCCGGTGGAATAATCAATATCGAAACCAACGGAACTCCTATTGAAACGGCACAGGATACCACCGAGACTACGCCGCATAGAGGTATGTGGGAAGAAGCTGCTGATGTGGAATTTGAAAAATCCACAAAGGGCATAAACGCAGAATGGATGATGGTGATATCCGGCGGTGAGATAAATATAAATTCTGCTTCCCACGGAATACATTGTCAGGATGAAATAGAAATAAATGGTGGAAAATTTACCATAAGCTCAAAGTATGACAAAGGCATATCTGCCCATGGAAATCTTACTGTAAACGGAGCAGATACGGTTATTGATGTAACGAAATCCACCGAAGGTATAGAAAGTAAAAATATAATGACGGTTAATGACGGTATTATCAAAGTTGTTTCCACAGATGATGCCATTAACGCAACCGGCGGAAACAGCGGTATGATGATGCCCGGTGGAAACTTTGGCGGCGGCAGGGATTTTGCTGTACCTCCTGAAAACTTAGAAAACCAACAGCAATTCCCTGCAGACGGCAAATCGCAGGAAAATGGTGAGCAGATACCATCCGGAACAAGACCGCAAAGAGGGAAAAAGGATAGATTCCAGAATATGCAACCACCATATGGAATGGGAGAAAATGGCGAATTTATCCCACCATTTGGAGTAGGTGAAAATGGCGAATTTATCCCACCATTTGGAATGGGAGAAAATGGCGAATTTATTCCACCGTTTGGAGTAGGTGAAAATGGCGAATTTATCCCACCGTCTGGAATGGGAGAAAATGGCGAAATTGCTCCACCGTTTGGAGTGGGTGAAAATGGTGAATTTATCCCACCGTTTGGAATGGGTGAAAATGGCGAATTTACTCCACCGTTTGGAATGGGCGGAAGCGGAAGAAATATGAAAACCTGCCTTATTATCAACGGTGGCTACTTTGAACTCTGCGGCGAAGATGACTGTATAGATGCCAACGGCAATATCATTATCAATGGTGGCACAATGATGGCTACAAATCCCACAGGTTCTTTCTCCGGCAACTTTGGAGTTATAGATCCTGACGGTCAGTTGACAATAGGCGAAAACGCAAATATAATTCTTGCATCAGGAAGAGGTAGCGAACGAAGCCTAAAGCTTTCGCAAAACGCAATCACAATTTACTGCCAGAATAAGCACGAAGCCGGCGAAGTAATTACCATTTCCGACAGCAGTGGGAATGTGGTATATGAGTATGCACCGCAAGGAAGCTACAAGGCTGTCCTGATATCTGCTAAAGATATTAAATCCGGCGAAAAATATACCATTACGATAGGAAACGAAACTTTTGAAGCAGATATAACTCAGCAGGCCACCACCATCGGAACTCCTATATCCGGTGGAGTGGGTTTCGGCAAAGGCGAAAGAGTGTGATGAATGTCTGACGGCTTTACTTTTTGAGTGGAGCCGTTAGTTTGCTTTTTTGAGTGGGGCCGTTAGTTTACTTTTTGGTAAAGACATCGCTTTTATTTTTCGTGAAAGCGTTAGTTTACTTTTTATGAAAAATGTTGTACAATATATTTAAGGCAGGTGATAATATGAGGCTTTTGGTTGTTGAAGACGAAAAACATCTTAACAAAACCCTAACCGAAAGGCTTACAAAAATCGGCTATACGGTTGATAGCTGTTATGACGGTGATGATGCGATTTATTATATAGAAAACACGCAATATGACGGGGTTTTGCTGGATGTGATGATGCCGAAAATCAACGGATTTGAAGTCCTTCGCAGAATGCGCGAAAAAAAGATTCTGACTCCGGTTTTGATGCTCACTGCAAAGGATTCGGAGGAAGACATCATAACAGGCTTGGATACCGGTGCTAACGATTATCTTACAAAGCCTTTTTCCTTTGATGTTCTATGTGCCAGAGTAAGAGCCATGCTGCGGGTAAAGGAAAATGTCACCGGCAGTATACTGGAAATTGCAGATTTGACCGTTGATACTACTGCTCGTGTGGTAAAACGCGGTCAAACAGCAATAGAGCTGTCGTCAAAGGAATACGCAGTCCTTGAATACCTTATGCGAAACAAGGGCATAGTCGTGTCAAAGGAAAAAATAGAGGAAAATATCTGGAACTATGAATATGAAGGCTCCAGCGATGTTATAAAGGTCTACATTCATCATTTAAGGAAAAAGATTGATGATAACTTCGACAAAAAACTTCTCCATACTATAAAGAATGTGGGATACGTTATAAAGGAAGAATAAAATGAAAAAAATCACTTCTATTAAAATGAGAATAACGATATGGTACACCACCCTTATGTTCATATTGATACTGGTGGTGCTATCTCTTGTTGGCGGACTTTCCTACCAGCTTTCCATAGACAGTGTGGAAAAGGACGTTATTCTGCAGGTTACTCAAGTGACCGAGAAGCTTTCCAAAAGGCATGGGGGCGTATTTGAGCTGGTGGAAAGCAAGGAAGAATTTAAAAACGTATCCATATACGAATCAAATGGTAAATACATTGTGGGACAATACATCTACGATGTTGCAAACATTCCCTTTGTAGAGGGCATTCCCAGGAGAGAAAATGTGGACGGAAAGGACTATATCGTATACGATATACGAACACCTTCTCCGCCGGGACTGCGAGGAGGCTTTTGGATAAGAGGAGTGGAATCGGTTAATTCTACAATGCTTTTAGGCAGGTCTGCTATTATAATAATGCTTATCCTTGTTCCGCTTATTCTGGTTTTGACGGCACTTGGCGGATACTATATTACAAACAAAGCCTTTATGCCTGTAAATAATATTGTAAAGACAGCAAATGATATTTCGGCACAAAATGATATTTCAAGAAGAATAGAAATCACCCCTGATGCAAAGGAGGATGAGCTACAACATTTATCTCTTACTCTAAATAGAATGCTGGATAAAATCGAAACCCTTATCAAGCAGGAAAAACAGTTTACCTCGGACGCATCTCACGAGTTGAGGACACCTATCAGCGTTATTCTTGCTCAGGGAGAATACCTATTGGACATAGCGGAAAATGATAAGGAGAAGGAGCTTGCAAAAAATATTGTTGATAAGGCAAATCAGGTATCAAAGCTTGTATCAAGACTTTTGCTGATTACAAGAATAGATCAAAACAGACAGAAAATAAAAAAAGAGAAGGTTGATCTGGGAGTTATTGCGGACATAGCCGTTGAGAGCATGAAGGACATGGCAGAAAAGAAGGGCATCACGCTTAGCTCGGATATAACGGAGGGTATTATAGTAAATGGTGACGAAGCTCTGCTTTTAAGTGCAATTACAAACCTTATCAGCAACGGAATCAAGTACGGAAAGGATTCGGGCAGGGTTACTATTTCCGCATCTAAGCTTGGCAACAAAACAGAGATAAAGGTTTCGGATAACGGCGTAGGAATAGCCAAGGAGAATATTGACAAAATCTGGACTCGGTTCTATCGTATTGATGATGTACGTAATGACGAATACGCAAGCAGCGGTCTTGGTCTTGCTATGGTAAAGAGTATAGTAGAGCTTCATGGCGGAGAAATCAGCGTAAGTAGTAAGCTTGGCGAAGGAACGCAGTTCCGTATTGTATTAAAGGGATGATTAATGATTTCATCAGAGATGAAATCAATGAATTGCCTTCGGCATGAATTGAAATCTGCGATTTCATGAATTGAGCCTTACGGCTCATGAATTACACTGATGTGCATTAAGGCAATTCAAATCATGGAGCGAAGCGAGAAATCATGGCATTAGCCAATTCATGACAATTCCATTTTGGTAAAATAGTTAACAAATATAATTGATAGAATTGTTCAAATTTATATTTGCGTACTTGACACGCATAGTTAAATTTTGTAAAATACAAGGTAATGGTACAGGAATAGTAGCTGAAAATAGTGATGTTTTTGTGTCCTATATCTTCGGAAAAAGAAGATGATATGTAAAAATATAAAAGGAATAGATTGAATTAAAAAAATCAGAAAGGAAGTAAAGAATTATGGCAAAAAACAGACTAATCGGAGATTATCCGGTAATCGGTATCCGTCCTACTATCGACGGAAGACGCGGTGTTTTAAAGGTTAGAGAATCTTTGGAAGACCAGACAATGAACATGGCAAAGGCAGCAGCCGAGCTTATTTCATCAAACCTTAAGTATTCAAACGGCGAGCCTGTAAAGGTAGTTATCGCCGACACAACTATCGGCAGAGTGGCAGAAGCTGCAGCTTGCCGCGAAAAGTTTAAAAAAGAGGGCGTAGATATCACTCTTACCGTTACACCTTGCTGGTGCTATGGCTCAGAAACAATGGATATGGACCCTATGACAATCAAGGGTGTATGGGGCTTTAACGGAACAGAAAGACCTGGTGCAGTTTACCTTGCAGCGGTACTTGCTTCCCATGCGCAAAAGGGACTTCCTGCATTCGGCATCTACGGTCACGATGTTCAGGATGCTGACGATACATCAATCCCTGCTGACGTTGCAGAAAAGATTTTGAGATTTGCCCGTGCTGCTGTTGCGGCTGCTACAATGCGTGGCAAGTCATACCTTCAAATCGGTTCTATCTGTATGGGTATCGGCGGTTCAATCATTGATGTTGATTTTATTGAAGAATATCTTGGTATGAGAGTGGAATCTGTGGACGAGGTAGAAATCATCCGCAGAATGACAGAGGGCATCTATGACGAAGCTGAGTATCAGAAGGCTTTAGCTTGGGCAAAGGCTAAGTGCAAGATGGGCTTTGACAAGAACCCTGCCGAGCTTCAAAAGACAGATGCAGAAAAGGAAGAACAGTTTGAATTTGTTGTTAAGATGATGTGCATCATCAAGGATTTGATGAACGGTAACGAGAATCTTCCTAAGGGATGTGAAGAAGAAAAGGTGGGCCACAATGCAATCGCAGCAGGCTTCCAGGGACAAAGACAATGGACAGACTTCTATCCTAACTGTGACTTCCCAGAGGCTATGCTAAATACTTCTTTCGACTGGAATGGCGCAAGAGAGCCTTACATACTGGCTACTGAAAATGACGTACTAAACGGTATTGGTATTCTATTTGGTAAGCTTTTGACAAATCGTGCACAGATGTTTGCAGACGTTAGAACATACTGGAGCGGTGATGCTGTTAAGAAAGCATCAGGCTATGATATTACCGGAAAAGCAAAGGATGCAGATGGATTTATCCACCTAATCAACTCAGGTGCTTGCTGTCTTGACGCTTGCGGTGAAGTTAAGGACGAAAACGGCAACCCAACAATGAAGCCTTGGTACGAAATGACCGAAGCTGATATGGACACAGTTATGGCATCTACTACATGGAATATGGCTGACCTTGGTTACTTCCGTGGGGGCGGATTCTCTTCAAGATTCTTAACAAGAAGCGAAATGCCTGCTACAATGATCAGACTAAATCTTGTAAAAGGCTTAGGTCCTGTACTTCAAATCGCAGAAGGCTGGACAATCAACCTTCCTGACGAAGTATCAGACAAGCTTTGGAAGAGAACAGACTACACATGGCCTTGCACATGGTTCGCTCCAAGATGTACAGGCGAAGGTGCATTCAAGACTGCATATGATGTAATGAATAACTGGGGAGCAAACCACGGTGCTATCTCCTACGGTCACATCGGTGCAGACCTTATCACACTTTGCTCAATCCTAAGAATCCCAGTATGTATGCACAACGTACCGGAGGATAAGATTTTCCGTCCTGCTAGCTGGAACGCTTTCGGCATGGATAAGGAAGGTCAGGACTACCGTGCTTGCGATGCTTACGGCCCGATGTACAAGAACATCAGAAAGTAATTAGCTTTTAAAACCATGTGTTTTAATAGAATGTAATTTTAATTGCAATATATTCCGGAATCCCCATAGAATTATAGGGGTTCCGGTTTTTTTTATAGAAAAATAACTGTGCAGGCAAATATAAGATTATAGCCTGCTTTTTTTGAATAGTAGCCTTGGAAAATCACAGCAACATAAAAAATCGTGTACTGTAATCTGATACTATCCCTTTCTATTCGACAGTATATGACACTGTTTTGTTTTTGTCTAAATTCTTGCTGTCGTATTATGGCGAGATATGTTTATTTTTGCGAAGGAAATGTGTGGAATTTCACCCTAAGCTGTATTATAATCGTAAAAGCGTCATAAAAGGGGGTTATATAATGGAAAGGGAATATTTTGACGAAGTAACAGTTAGGACAGAGGATGAGCAGGATATTAAGCTGACCTACTATCTTCTTAAAAGCACAGTAAGTGACGGAGTAGCCGGCTTGAGAGTTTACGGTGTGGAGATTGTAAAGGAGTTGATAAGCGGAAAGCATGGAAAAGAGGCGAAGTTGGTACGGGAATTATTTATAAAAAAGGCGGAGGCTAAGGACTTTTTGGCATCGCTGTGTAGGAATACGGTAACACCTATGGGACTAAAGTATGTAATCAGTGATTATTTCTTTCAGAAAACCCAAGAAAATATGGTAAATAGTTACTAAAAAGATTGATATGATATGTGAAAAGTGCATAAAAGTGACAGGGTTATGAATTTGACACTTTACAACAATAAAGTGTTCTGCTATAATAAATCATGACAGTAAATATGCTTCCTATTCATATGGAAGCGAAAAAAGGAGAAAAGAATTATGAAAAAATTAGCATCTTTAATTATGGCAGGTATTATGTGTCTTTCTATGGCATCTTGCGGAAAGAAAACAGCAAGTGATAAGTCCTACATAACAGACAACGGCAAAATGGTTATCGGTATGACTATTTACGAGCCAATGAACTATGAGGATGAAAATGGCGAGCTTACAGGTTTTGATACAGAGTTTGCTAAGGCTGTTTGCGAAAAGCTTGGTGTTGAGGCTGAGTTTGTAGAAATCGACTGGGATAACAAGTTCCCTGAGCTTTCATCAAGAAGTATCGACTGTATCTGGAACGGTATGACTATCACAGACGAAGTGAGACTTAATGCAGATGTATCAAAGGCTTATGTTAAAAACGCACAGGTTGTTGTTATGAACAAGGAAAAGGTTGCAGATTATCAATCTCTTGAAAGCTTGGCAGACCTTAAGTTTGCGGCAGAAGCAGGTTCAGCAGGCGAGACAGCTATCATAGATGCAGGTCTTGAAGCAAATCTTGTTTCTACAGCAGCTCAGACAGATGCTCTGCTTGAAGTAAAGAGCGGCTCTGCAGATGCTTGCGTAATTGATATCACAATGGCAAATGCTATGACAGGCGAAGGCACAAGCTATGCTGAACTTGGAATAGCTATGGAGCTTACAACAGAAGAATACGGTATCGCATTCAGAAAGGGCTCAGACCTTACAGAAGAAGTTAATGCGCTTATGGATGAACTAAAGGCAGATGGCACACTAGATGCTCTTGCTGAAAAGTACTCATTAACATTGGCACTGTAATTTAAGATACTAAAACTATCCGTCAGGTATGGCTATGCCGTACCTGATTGGTGCGTTATAGAGGAGAATTTATGTTTGTAAAAGTTACGTTAAGCTTATTGGAAGGTTTTTACACCACCTTTGAAATATTCATACTTACGCTTTTGTTTGCTCTTCCTCTTGGGCTTATAATCTGCTTTGGCTCTATGAGTAAATTTCAACCTATCAAGTGGCTGTCCAAGCTGCTTATATGGGTAATCCGCGGAACACCGCTTATGCTGCAGCTGATAATCATTTATTATGGTCCGGGGCTTGTGGGAACCTGGGCACAGGCGAATCAGGACGGAAGCGCAATTATGAAATGGCTTGCCACATGGCAGTGCTTCGACAGATTCCTTGCTGTTATGATGGGGTTTGTTTTAAACTATGCCTGCTATTTTTCCGAAATTTACCGTGGCGGCATAGAGAGTATATCAAAAGGACAGTATGAGGCAGGTCAGGTGCTTGGTCTTACTAAGTCTCAAACCTTCTTCAAGGTAATCCTGTTTCAGGTTATAAAGAGAATTGTCCCGCCTATGAGTAACGAAATCATTACTTTGGTAAAGGACACATCCCTTGCAAGAATTATCATGGTGTACGAAATCATTTGGAATGCTCAAAAGTTTATAAAAAGTGATGGACTTTTGTGGCCGCTGTTCTACACCGGAGTATTCTATCTGGCGTTCTCGGGAATTTTGTCCTTGCTGTTCGGTTACATAGAGAAGAAAATGAATTATTACAGAGGTTAATTATGGCTATATTGGAAATAAAAAATTTAGTTAAAAGCTTCGATAAGACCGAGGTTTTAAAGGATGTATCCTTTTCTATGGAAAAGGGCGAGGTTGTTTCCATCATAGGCTCATCAGGAAGCGGAAAAACAACGCTGTTGCGGTGCATCAACTTTCTGGAAAAGGCAGATAAAGGTCAGGTTGTGCTAAACGGTGAGGTTATATTTGACGGGGATAAGAAAAAGGAAATGCTACCTGCGGAAATCAGGGAAAAGCAGTTAAAATTCGGATTTGTTTTCCAGTCATTTAATCTTTTCCCACAGTACAATGTGATTGATAACGTGACCTTAGCACCAAAACTGATAGCCAAATCTCGTCCGGATTTTAAGCAGAACAAGGCTAAGATTTATGCGGAGATTGAGGAACAGGCGAAAAACCTTTTAAACAGTGCAGGACTTTCCGATAAGTATTTAAGTTATCCATGCGAGCTTTCGGGCGGTCAGCAGCAGAGAGTGGCTATCTGCCGTGCACTTCAGCTAAATCCGGAGATTATGCTCTTTGATGAGCCTACTTCGGCGCTGGATCCGGAGATTACCAATGAGGTTTTGAAGGTTATCAAGTCACTTGCCGATGGCAATATGACCATGATTATCGTAACTCATGAAATGGCTTTCGCTCGCAATGTGTCGGACAGAATAGTCTTTATGGATGACGGTGTAATAGCGGAGGAAGGAACTCCGGAGGAAATCTTCACAAATCCAAAAAGCAAACGTCTTAAAGAATTTTTATCTAATGTAAGAATGTAAGGATAAAGTAATATGAAAAAGCTATGATATGGCAAATCGCCAAATCATAGCTTTTGTTGTATGGAATTTATTCAGTTTATTATTACAGCACCGATGTCGGCAACCCACGCTACCTCACAGCCAAGGGCTTCGCTGATTGCTCTTACAGGAACAAGTGTTCTGCTATTTACAATTTGCGGAGGTGTATCCATTTCGTATCTACTACCGTCAAGCCAAGACTGTCCATTGCTAAAAGTTATTTCTTTTGTCAAAAGGATTTTTATATCACCATATGCATAAAATTACAATGAAAAAAATTTGAAAAAAGATAAAAAAACTATTGACAAGCGGAAAAAATATGTTATAATGTAATTGTAAATGATAATCATTATCATTATTGTTTACAAGGAGGTGTGTTATGGAAAAGAAATTGAAAAATTCCGACAGACGAAATGCTATCCTGCAAGTTCTGGAAAACACAACCTGCCATCCTTCTGCAAATTGGATATACGAACAGGTTAAGGAAATGTATCCCGATTTAGGGCTTGCCACTGTGTATCGCAATTTGAAAATTCTCCTTCAGCAGAAAAAGATTTTTCTGGTAGAGGTAGGGGATGGACTGGACCATTACGATGCCAATATACATATCCCTCATGACCATATTTATTGCAAAAAGTGCGGGGCGATATGTGATGTGGAGAGCATTCCCATAGGAGAGCTTGTGGAGAATGTATCAGATGATGTTTCCGTGGAGTCGTACAATCTGATTCTTTTCGGAAAATGCAAAGAGTGCAAACATAAGTTTGCGGTAAATGAGTAAATAAAAATTTTGGAGGTATTTATTATGAAAAAATTTGTTTGTCCTGTATGCGGTTATGTACACGAGGGAGATTCAGCTCCGGAAAAGTGCCCACTATGTGGTGTTCCTGGTGCGAAGTTCGGCGAGATGAAGGCTGGCGAAAAGCTTGCTGCTGAGCATGAATACGGCGTTTACGGTAAAACTGTAAAGAATAATCCTGATATCAGTGATGAAGATAAGAAGTTCATCTTCGATCAGCTAATGGCTAACTTTAACGGTGAATGTGCCGAAGTTGGTATGTATCTGTGCATGGCTCGTATTGCACACAGAGAAGGCTACCCTGAGATCGGTCTTTACTGGGAAAAGGCAGCTTACGAAGAAGCAGAGCACGCTGCTAAGTTTGCAGAGCTTTTGGGTGAGGATCTGGAGCCAAATATGAAGGCTACAACAAAGGATAACCTTGCATGGAGAGTAGACTGCGAATACGGAGCAACAAAGGGTAAATTTGACCTTGCCGCTTGCGCTAAAAAGAATAATCTTGACGCAATCCACGACACAGTACACGAAATGGCTCGCGACGAAGCTCGTCACGGAAAAGGCTTAGAAGGACTTTTAAAGAGATACTTCTAAAGATATAAAAAGAAAGGGTTCGGAATTTCCGAACCCTTGTTTTGTTTATTCTATAATGTATTTTTGTCCCATTAAGTAGAGGCAAAATTCTAAAGATTTAGGCTCAAGTTTTACTTTTTCTGGAACAGAGATAAATCCACGCACCTGATAAATTGTATCATCAAGAGGTTTGTATGTGCTGTCGTAAAAGGTAGTATTTTTTATTCCCATTTTTTTCTTGAAATAATCAGTCTCAATATCAGAAGAAAGATAGTACCATTTTGAATCGACATTGCGTACAGAACAATAATTCTCGTTAAATTGGTATTCTTTGTCATATATTAAAATTGGTTTTGCATAATCGTGTAAATGGTCTTTAAGTTCTTTTGTGCCTACATATTTGTATTCGCAAGTGTAATGAAACAAAACCTCTCCATCACTTGGTTTCAATGTTTGTTTTGTTTTGTCGCTTGTTGTTGGCATAAAGAAATTTTCATCATTTTCATCCATATTGATTTCGTCAACAAATTCTGCACTAATAAGTTTTACTTCAAAATCGTTATTTGAATCAACTGTAATATCTCCAAGGTGAGGTGAATTACTACAACCAACAAGAGAAAAAGTCGTTATTAGAGAAAAGAATAAAGCTATGATTTTTTTCATCATTAAAACGTCCTTTCTTTTGATCTCTTTAAAAGATTATATCACATTAGGGTGAAAATCAATATATTTGCCCGAGTCTGTGTATTAATAATCATTCAATTATTTCTGCATCGTAGTAGTGCCAATTGTTGTTTTCGTTGATTGCTTTTGCTGAAAATTTAATTTCCTGCCCGATGGTTAATGTACTTGTATCGACGCTCTCTGCAAAATATATTAAATTCCATACATTACTTTTGCCTATTTTAATGTTAAACGCGGGAGCAAAACTCTTGTTTAAACCTTTAAGAACACCAATCAACTCAACCGTATCATTCACAAGATATGCTGTTGGCATTTGATAATGGTTATAGTTAAAAGTGAATTCTGCCATGTTTTCGGCATCTTCAATAATTTTATCGGTTGTGATACCTACAACTGTAATCGATTGTCCTCTCTTTAAGGTTGCTAGTTCATCAGTTGAAAGATAAACATCTATTATATAGTTTGTACTGTATGCTTGAGCTAGTTCTATATGGTTTTCTTTAATATTTCTAACGCAGCCTGAAAGCAATAATGTTTTGTTACAATATTTTTGTTTTGCTTGCACGATATTGTTTATAGAATCATTTTGTATATCGCTTGCACTAACGTTTTCTGCTTCCATCAACAGATTTTCTTTAGTAGGTTGACCACAAGCGCAAAGACTAAAAATCATCATTGATGCCAATAATAAAGAGAATATTTTTTTCATTATTAAAACGTCCTTTCTTTTGATCTCTTTAAGAGATTATATCACATTAGCGTGAAAAATCAATATATTTGTCCGATTTTGTGTTCTTATTCTTTAAAATAGTGGGCAGTTTAAAAAGGTGGGCATTTGCTGAATTATGTTACAACAAGTGTCCTAAAAACTGCAGAAAGCAAAGCTTTTTACAGGATAGTTCCAATTTGCAAAACTGAATAGTTTTTTGGTATTCAAAAAAAATGAAAAAAATTTGGCAAAACTATTGACAAAGCAGATTTTATGGAGTAGAATATATCTAAATTTGAATATCACAAAGAACGACTGTGACGAGGACGGTCGGATAGCAAAGCTTAAAGAGAGTTGCCGGTAGGTGCGAGGCAATGGTGGAGCTTTCCAATGACTTATCACCTCCGAGTCGAAGGACCGAAAGGGTAAACCTGAGTAGACTCCTTCCGTAATGCTGCGTAAAGGCAAAGGGCTTGATAGAGCTCGGTAAGTGACGGATTTTTTTCCGTAATTTGAGTGGTACCGCGGGTTATTATAACTCGTCTCAAAGTTATTTTTGAGGCGAGTTTTTTGTTTTATTCAGATTAGTAACCAAATATCAAATTTGTCAGAAAATGAAAGGAGACAAAACGATGGATTACAGTTTGAAAGAAGTAGCAGGCAGAATCAAGGATCTGCGAGAAGCAAAAGGATACACACCCCAAGAGCTTGCAAAGCTGACCGGTGTGTCGGTAGAGGACTACGAGATTTTGGAAAAAGGCGAAACAGATTTTAGTTTCACATTTATCTACAAATGCGCAAAAGCGTGCGGTGTAGAAGTTGTTGACTTGCTAGAAGGAACTAGCACAACTCTTACCTCATTCGCCATCACCAGAAAGGGCGAAGGACTTAAAATATTGAAAAAGCACGGAGCACAGTATAATAACCTTGCGCCTAAGTTTAGAGATAAGCTTGCAGAACCATTCCTAGTTAAATTCCCATACCGTGAGGAGGAACAAAATGCTCCGATTCAGCTAAACTCACATAACGGTCAGGAATTTGATGTTATTGTAAAGGGATCACTTAAAGTTCAGGTTGGAAACCACGTAGATATCCTTAATGAAGGAGACTCTATTTTCTATAACAGTATCATTCCTCATGGAATGGTGGCAGTTTCAGAAGGCGGATGTGAATTTCATGCCGTTGTATTAAATCCGCAGGACGGACTGGTTAGCGAAGAATACCCTGAGGCGCCAATGATTGCCGCAAAGGTTGCCGCTAAAAAGGATAGTTCTAAAACAGTTGCAGATAACTTTATCCAGTCAACTTATGACGAAAACGGTGTGTTCAACGGTATCTCATTTAAAAATGAAGATAAATTCAACTTTGCATTTGACTGCGTTGACGCTATCGCTAAGAAAAATCCTGATAAGCTTGCGATGATGTGGGTTGCAAACGATAAATCAGACAGAAAGTTCACCTTTAGCGACATGAAAAAGTATTCGGCAAAAACTGCTAACTACTTTGAATCATTGGGCATCAAAAAGGGTGACACGGTAATGCTGGTGCTAAAAAGACACTATCAGTTCTGGTTCTGCATGCTTGCACTTCACAAAATCGGAGCTATCGCAATTCCTGCCACAAATCAGCTGGTAGAGCACGACTTTGATTACAGATACAAAGCAGCTAAGGTAAAAGCTATCGTGTGTACTGCAGACGGTGATGTATCACAAGAAGCGGAAAAGGCTGCGGCAAACTACCCTGATATGGTAAAGATTTTGGTTGGCGGAAACAAGGAAGGCTGGAACGATTTTAACGTTGAAATGGAGCGATT
>SVKH01000022.1 GCA_015068545.1 Oscillospiraceae bacterium | reverse complement strand
ACCTCGATTATTTCCGTGCTCTTGAAGACGGTGCTGCAGGTATCATGGTTCCTCACGTTAAGAGCGCTGAAGAAGCAAGAGAAATCGTTCGTAATGCAAAATATTATCCTCTTGGAAGACGTGGATGCGACTTTGCAGGTGCAGACAGCAGATTTATGCTTGATAATCCGAATGAACTTATGGAGTTCTCAAATCGTGAAACATTTATCACAATTCAGATTGAAGACCCTGAAGCTCTCGAATGCATCGACGAAATCACAGCAGTTGAAGGAATTGACCTTATCTTTATCGGACCCGGAGACTTAAGCTCAGGTCTTGGAACATTCTCAAACAAGCAGAGCGATATAATGCAGAATGCTATCAAGAAAATTGCTGAATCTGCTACAAAGAACGGCAAATGGTGGGGCCTCCCTGTTGGTAGCGTAGAAGAAGCTCAGAAATATCTCGATATGGGTGCAAGATTCTTGAACTACAGCTCCGACCTCGGTGCTATTTTCAGAGAATACAAGCGCACACTTAATGAGTTTGGTTCTCTTAAACCCAATAAATAATTAAACAAAACAGCATTGTACAGAGCCAAAATTTTCGATAAAATTTTGGCTCTGTGGTGCTTAATATAAGTTTTGCTTAAAATGGTTTTTGATGTGCAGTATTCCACATTACTGCAAATAAAATTTGTGGAGGAAAAAATGAAAAAAAGTATAAGTTCTATACTTATTATATGTTTGGTATTAAGTAGTTTCACATTTACTGCTTTTGCAGCTACCGAAACAATAATAACAACAGATGATACAAGTAAAGTTACGTTTGTCGGCACCGGATGGGCGGAAAGCACAAATGCAAATGTTAAAGGCCCTCTGGGCGGCACAAGCTGGTCTACCACTTCCAAAAATGATGGTATTATATTTGATGCTTCAGAGCTTAGTGCAGGTACCTATGGTGTGTATGTTTATATGACACCATACGGCACCACGGCAGAATATATGGATGTTACCGTAACTGCTGCCGGAGTTGGAGAAAATTACAGGGTTAAGGGTAAGGACGATACTAATAATGGTGACCGTCATTGGCGCTATTTAGGTACTCACACCTTTGCGGCAAATTCCAAACCAAAGGTAATACAAAAATTTCCGGATGATTACGTTGCCGGTTCAGGATGTATCAGAGCGTCAGGCGTAAAATTTGTTCTTAATGATACAACCACTGAACAAAAGTACACATCCGAGGGTACGATTGTTTCGGCATCGTCATCAAATTTTTCGGTAAGCGGAGTTAATGATAGTGGTGTCAGCCTGTGGAAGCAGACAAGTCAGGCGTCAATAAGAGACCCGTTCCTTGACAAAAGCTGGTACGCGCAAGATGGCAGAGCAACTGCAAAATTCTCGGCAAGCGGTTTATCATCCGGTAAATATGGTGTGTATCTTTATATGACACCTTACGGACCCGCCAATGATACAGATTATATTGATGTTACAGTCAGCGCTTCGGGAAGTGGGACTATTTCCAAGGTAAATTCATTACATGGGATGACCTTCAGCTCTGACTATAAAACATATACCACTTGTCGCAGTTGGCTGTATCTTGGTAATTATACATTCAACGGGACTGCTGGTGAAGGCGTTTTGCTGGCATATAATGCAAAGTCCTCAAAAGGATCCATAAGAGCCAGCGCAGTAAGATTTGTTCCAAATGACACAAAGACAAATGCAGACATTGAATATCCTGTTACGGGTCATATAATTTCTGCAGATTCCTCATTGCATTCAATGAGTACTGCATGGTCTGCTTCGAGCTTGAAGAATCCTTTAGGCGGAGGTAGCTACTTTACCGGCAATACATCCTATACAGCTACTTACAAAGCTTCAGGCTTAAACGGAAATTACGGTGTATATGCTTATGCATTGCAAAGCAGCAGTATGGCAGATTTAATGGATGCTACCATTACTGCATCAGGTACTTCCAGCGCTATAACGGCAAACACTGTTTCTTCAGATGGTAATCCGGTTTGGGTGTATCTAGGCAGATATGACTTCAACGGAAGCTCATCAGATAAGGTAGTTATTAAAAAGAATAACTCAGCTACAGGAAGTTATGTGTATTCATCTGCAATTAAGTTTGTTAAGGACGACCCCCGTACAGACCGTCCGGGAGTTAACCCGATTGTAGAAAAAATCACACTGGCAAACGGGGAATCTATAATTCTTGACACAGAATATTGGGGATTTAACTTGTATGGTACCAATTGGTCCGACAGCAGTATAAAGGTTTCCGATGCAGGAAGCTACTTTACGACCACCACCGATGAGCATTACGCAAGATGGTATTTTGACATTGGTGCTGTTTCCGGAGTAGAGGTGTTTATTCCTAAATTGTCTTCGGCCACTTCCGGTTCTGAAAGTAACTCTACTACATATACGGTATACACAAACGGCAAAACCACTAAAAAAGTTTTTGATATGACAACAGATGATTGCGGTTGGTACTCGCTTGGCAAATACGATTTTGTGGGTGGCGGAAATGAATATATCCAGGTTCAGAGAAGCGCAGGCTCAAGCGGTGTTGCACGTGCAATTGCTGTTAAACTTTCTTTGAACGAGGTGCCTGAACCGGATGTGGCAGATAGTATCCTTGCAGGTACAGAATCGCTTCACATCTTTGAAAGAATGGGTATGTATGGTTCAACTACAGTTACCGCCAGCTTGCTTGATAGAGAAATGACAAGAGCTACTATGGCAGCTTACCTCACAAGACTCTTTGGCAAGGTTGATGATATACGTTTAGAGGGCAATACCGATAATTATGCAGACGTTTCGGACGATCACTGGGCTAAAAATACCCTTGCATATATAAAGGCACATCCTGAATTCGGTATCAAAAAGCACGGAAGCAATAGCTTCTCACCGGATAGCATCGCAACAAAAACTGACCTTCTTAAATTCATTTTAAATCAGCTGGGATATTACGAAGGGGTAGATTATAGCGCAAAAGATGCAAAAAATCTTGTGAGCCAACTTGGAATTACAGTTTCCGGCAGTGAGAATCTCACTCCGAGAACAATGTCTCAGATTTTGTATTCGGCATTTGAAGTTCCCACAAAGAATGACAGCAGTTGCACATTCTTTGAAAAAATGGTTCGTGAAAACAGCGGAATAAAAGATGCCAATCTTTTAAACAGAGATATAATGACTTCTGAGATGAAGGCGCTAAGAACAACGGCCAAGAATAAAGACAGAAACGTAATATACAATAATGATGGTAATGATGTTTATTCTGTATATGATGAATACCCCGGCGATTATCCGGTTACTACATATGACAAGTACAATGCAAGTGCCGAAAAATTCCTTAAACCAAGAACAACCGGAATTGCAGATACGCAGGTTAACACAGTTTATTACTGCACAGGTGTTGTGAATAGCTATACACATGAATCAAGCGGTGAAACCGACACAAGAAAGCGCGACTGGAGTTATCTGCTTAAAGATTTCACAGGCAAAGATACTCTTGACACTATGATAGATTACTGTCGCGATCTGGATATTGATGTTTTCTGGTCAATGCGTATGAATGATACTCATGATTATATTTATGATGTAGAATATCTTGATACATGGAAACAGGCAAATCTTGATAAATTGTTCGCAGACCAGAGTGATTCGCTGTTTATGCCTTATGGCCAGCGCAGATGGACATCTATAGACTATTCTTATCAGGAAAGCAGACAAAAAATATATGATATTCTGGAAGATACTATTTCCAGATACGACATAGATGGTCTTGAACTTGACTTTACACGTTGGCCCATATACTTCAAGGAGGTTTCGCAGGGATATTCCGTATATCCTGAAAACATTGAGCGTATGAATAATCTCATGCGTATGGTGCGTGTTCTTACCGAGAAGTACAGTATGGAAAGAGGAAAGCCGATTCTTATATCGATATATGTGCCAGATTCAATGGATTTCTGTAAAGCACAGGGGCTTGATATCGAAAAATGGCTCGATGAAGACCTTTTTGATATTGCTGCAATCTGTTCACACGTTGGAGCATTCAAAAGCTGGGAAGATGGCATAGCTGAATACAAGGGCAAAGTTCCTGTATATGCGGCTGTTGATAATCTTTTCTATTCCGACAGTGGTCTGGATGTTTATACAATCGATGTAAATGAAGCAGCTTTAGCCTATGAAGCCGGCGCAAAGGGTATATACACCTATAACTACTTCTATATAGATGCTGACAGATTCGATGTTCTTGGAGATCCGGCTACCGTTAAAGCAACAGGCTTGGTAGATTCAAGCTATACAAATCAAAGACTGCCATATAAAGGTGCATTTGGTAAAGATACAGAAAAATTTGTTACTTTGAATTAATATGCAGTTTGTTATTTTCGATCGGGTTTTAATTTTAAAAACCCGGTCGGAAATAATTGTATTAATAAAGGAGAAATTACATTGAAAAGATATTTTAGCATTATACTTTTAATATCTGTTTTGTTAAGTAATCTTACATTCAAAGCTTTTGCAGCTACCGAAACTGTAATAGATACCAAAGACACAGCATATTACGAGCAAGTTGGTGCCTGGGCAGAAAGCACATCTACCTCTGTTTTGGGTCCAAAAGGGAATTACAGCAAATATGGATCTGCTTCCGACATTATGGCTATTTATGACGGTTCACACCTTGCTGCAGGTACATATGGCGTCTATTTTTGGGTTATGCCGGTTCAAACCGTTGCAGACTATATGGATGTCGTTGTAGAGATTTCCGGTATCGGTAAAGTCTACAAAGTAAATGGCTATGACGGCGGAAAGAATACAAGCGGACATTATGTGTATCTTGGCAGACATACCATTAACTCCACAGATACTTTTAAAGTTATACAAAAACACGCCGAAGGGTATTCCGGTCAGTTAAGAACAGGCGGCGTAAAATTTGTGTTGAATGATACTAACACAAGCTTTGATTATCATTCGACTGAAACAATTATCACAACTACTTCATCCCTTTACAGCGAAAGCGGAGTAGACGGAAAATCTCACGCATGGGATGAAAGTACCGGCGGAAAGAGAAATCCGCTTAACGGATTAGCTCGTTATACAAACAGCAAAGAAGATTACGCCACATATTCGGCGAAAAATCTTCAAAGTGGAAATTATGGGGTTTATTTTTATGTTCATCCACAAGGTTCAGCAACTGCCAAACTCGTGGATATAAAAGTTTCAGCTTCCGGCACGGAAACCACTATAATAACCAAAGGTGCTCATGGTGGACTAAATAAGGCCGGATGGATTTATCTTGGAAATTATGATTTTGCGGGTAATGATTCAAGTGAAAAGATTACCCAGCAAATTAACGCGGAAAGTTCCGGCGGATTCATGAGAGCATTCGCCGTTAAATTTATAAAGAATGACACTAATTCAGAAGTGCCACCTTACAGTGAAAAAGATGTTATCATTTCTACAAATGCTTCTTCAACGTTCTTTTCAAAAAGTTCCGGATGGACACAAAGCAGTGTAGCTACTCCTATTGGAGGAACAGGTATTGTTGCAACAAGCAGCAGTGCCACAGCAACATTTAAAGCAAACGGATTTAATTCTAAACGCGGTGTGTATGTATACATGAATCCGCAGAGTAATGAAACTGATTATGCGGATGCAAAAATAACTGCATCCGGAACCACAAAAACTGTAAAGCTTGATGCAAAAAATTGCTTTGGCGGCGCAGGTTGGGTATATTTGGGTACTTACACTTTTAACGGCAATTCGAACGACAAAGTCGTAATAGCTAAAAATGCAAGTGCTGCATCCGGATCGCTTAATGTAAGCGCAGTTAAATTTGTATTGGATGATGACAGCACTTTGCGTCCGGGTAACATTCCGGTTGCCAAGAAAATTACTCTTCAAGCTAATAAGCCAATAGTGCTTGATACTAACGACAGCGGCTTCCAGAAATATTACAGCTGGATTGACAGTTCCGTAAGTTTAACCGGTGCACCTTGTTATTACTCATCTGCAAAAGGACGTTATGCGCTCTGGAAAATAGATGTTGGGGCTCAAAAAGGAGTTAATGTATACATTCCCAAGTTGTCAGGCAGTACATCCGCCAATGAAGCCACCGCTACGGATTATGAAGTATATGCAAACGGAAAATCCACGGTTAAAACGGTTAACTACCACGATGAAGGAACCGGTTGGCTTAACCTCGGTACGTTTGATTTTGCCGGTGGTGGAGAAGAATATGTTAAAATCACTTCCAAAGGTACAGGAAATTCGCGTGTTATCGCAATAAAACTTTCTTTGGAAAAAGAGGAAGAAATCAAAACAGAAAGTATTCTTACCGGTAATGAAAAATTGCACATTTTTGAGAGAATGGGTATGTATCTTGCCGACGAAATAACAGAAGCTTATATGAACAAAAAGGTAACCCGCGCAGATATGGCGGTTATGCTTACAAGACTTTTTGGCAAGGTTGATAATATTTACGCAGAAATTTCAACCGCGCCTTCCGGCACAGTTTCACACTTTGACGACACAATAGGCCATGATTACCAGAATACTCTTGCCTGGATAAAGATACATCCTGAGTTTGGTATAAAAAAACAGGGCAGCAACAGCTTTTCACCGGATTCATATGCTACCAGGACAGAACTCATTAAATTCATTTTGCAACAGTTGGGTTATTACGAGGGAATAGATTATAGTGCAAACAAAGTAAAGGCTTATGCGGAGTCTCTGGGAATCAAAACAGATGTAGCTGATGAACTTACTCCTGCAACAATGGCTGAGGTTCTCTATTCTGCATTTGAAATCCCCGTTAAAAATGATAGTGAATATACATTTTTTGAAAAGCTCGTTCGTGAAAACGGCGGCATACAGGATGACAGTCTTTTAACCAGAACTCCATTATCTTCTGCAATGAAGGCAAGAAGAGACGAGGCTAAAAACAAGGACAGAAACGTCATTTATAACAACGATGGTAACGATGTTTACAAAGAATATCCTGAATATCCGGGAGAATATCCTGTTACTGATGAAGACAGAGCGGCTATTTCCGAATCTAATTTCTTAAAAACCAGAACCTCAGGGATTTATAATTCAAAAGTAAATACGGTTTATTATTGCACAGGCGTTGTAAACAGCTATACTCATATATCGAATGCTATATCTGCCCAGAAGGGAATAGATATAAGAAAACGAGACTGGAGTTATTTGCTTGAAGAATACACAGGTAAAGACACTCTTGAAACTATGATAGATTATTGTGAAAAAGGTAATATTGATGTTTTCTGGTCTATGCGTATGAACGATGTTCACGATCATGCATATGAAGTAGAGTATCTTGACAGCTGGAAGAGGGCAAACCTTGATAAACTGTTTGCGGCAAAAGAAGATGCATTGTTTATGCAATACGGCAGTCGCTATTGGTCATTAATTGACTATACTTATCAGGAATCCAGACAGAAAATGTACGATATCCTGGAAGATACAGTTTCAAGATATGATGTTGACGGTATTGAACTTGACTTTACCCGTTGGCCGCTGTATTTCAGAGAAGTATCTAAAGGATACACGGCATATCCTGAAAATGTAGAACGTATGAATGAATTTATGCGTATGGTTCGTGCTCTTACAGAAAAGTACAGTATGGAAAGAAATAAACCTATTCTTATTTCAATATACGTTCCTGATTCTATTGATTTCTGCTACGATCAGGGGCTTGACATAAGAAAGTGGCTGGAGGAAGATCTTTTTGATATAGCTGTAATAGGTTGTCATTCCGGATATTTCCAGTCCTGGGAAGATGGTATTGCTGAATATGAAGGAAAGGTTCCTGTATATGCAGCACTTGACCCGCTTGGTTACGTTAATAATGGCGAAAGCGAAGAAGCTGATCATGCGTACTACGTTGACCGCCACGAAGCTTATCTTGCTTACAAAGCAGGCGCAAAAGGCGTTTATACATATAATTACTTTAACATAAGCCATGAAAGATTTGATAATATGTATGATATAAATTCCTGCGGAGAAATTGATTCTAACTACACTACAGAGAGAAAACTCTACGGAGGTATTTATTCTGTAGATTCTAAAAAGTATGTAACATTGAGTAAATAAAAAATCAGGTTAATGCGGACAGATTTTCCATATTGGAAATCTGTTCAACTTACCAAAAGGATGAGACGATGAAAAAAATATTTAGTTTGTTTTTGATTTTATGTATTATGCTTCCAAACTTTGCTTTCACGGCTTTTGCTGTAGAAACCACGATTGTTTATGCTGATTTAACTTCCGGACTGTATAAAGAAATCACAGATGAAGGTGAAAAAAGTGTTTGGGGACCAAGCGGTAAAACCGGACCAAATGGCAAGGCGAGCCGATACACTTCAAGCGCTAATGACAGTGCTTCGTATTCAGCTGCACAGCTTAGTGCAGGTACCTATGGTGTATATTTTTATGTACGTCCGTTAGTTGACCGTGATGCAGATAAGATAGATGTTACCATAGCTGCTTCCGGTATGCAAACAACAGTTACGGTTAACGGTCATTATGGTACAAACGATAAAGTAAGCAAAATATATCTTGGAAAATACACATTTACCCAAAGTGCTCTTGAAGGTGTTACCCAAAAGATAAATCCGAATTCTTATGGTGTAATGAGAGCGTTTGCTGTTGAATTTGTAAAAAATGATACCAATAGCGCTCAGGTGGAGGGTGAAGTAACCCAGCTTGTTATTTCAAATACTGCTTCTTCCGCGAACTTCGAAAAATCCGGTACTTGGAGTGCAAGTGGTCTAAGCGGGGCAATTGGTGAAAAAGCTATTTTTTCAGCAGATGCCAGCGCTAAAGCAACGTTTAAAGCAAATGCTTTTAATGGTAGCTATGGAGTATATTTGTATATGAATCCTCCAAGCAATGCAACGGACTATATAGATGCGCACATTACGGCTTCGGGCAATACAAGCACAACAAAGCTCGATGCCAAAAATGCCGGCAAAACAAATGAGTGGGTATTTTTAGGAGTACATACTTTTAACGGAAATTACAACGATAAACTTGTAATACAGAAAAATCCAAATGCTGACGGAGGCAATATTCACGTTTTCAGTGCTAAATTCATAAAGAACGATACCAATACATCCAGACCGAGCAATATTCCAATTGCATCAAAAATCACTCTTAAGGATAATGAGCCTGTTCTTCTTGATACCAACGATTTTGGTTTTTTACTTGAAGGTGTATGGAGCGAAAGTTCTGTTGTTCTCACCGGTTCGCAGTCTTATCACACAGCAGTTAACGGCGCATCGGCAATGTGGCTTATAGATGTAGGTGATACAGACGGGGTCGAGGTGTTTGTTCCGAAGTTGTCGAATAAAACTTCAACCAATGAAGATGCCGGCACAGTTTTTGAAGTATGCGCAAGCGGAGTGAAAAAGAGGACGGTTATTGATTTTACCGGAGAAGGTGTAGGCTGGAAGTCGCTTGGAAAATATAATTTCTCCGGCGATGGAACAGAATATGTAAAGATTATTAAAGATACTTCAAACGGAAAAGGCGTTGCACGTGTTATCGCTATTAAAATTTCTTTGAACGAAGTTGTTAAAGAAGATGTAGAAAGCATTCTTAAAAAAGATGAAGACCTTTATATCTTTGAAAGAATGGGAATGTATATTCCCTCTAAAGTATCAGATGCTTATATGATAAAAAACATAACCCGTGCAGATATGGCGGTTATGCTTACCAGGCTTTTTGGAAAGCACGATGATGTTATTAACGAAATTACAAAGGCTACCGGTCCGGTTTCGCACTTTAACGACACGGTGGGGCATGCTTACCAAAATACTCTTGCTTGGATAAAACTTCATCCGGAGTTTGGTCTCAAAAAGCAAGGTTCAAACAGCTATTCGCCGGATTCTTATGCAACAGAAACTGAGCTTATCAGATTTATACTTCATCAGCTTGGTTACTATGAAGATGTTGATTACAGTGCAAAAGACACAAAAACTTTTGCAGAAAGCCTAGGTATAGATACTTCATATAATGAATATCTCACACCGACATCAATGGCAAGAATTCTGGCTTCTGCATTTGATGTTGCTACTAAGAATAAAGCTGATTACAGCTTTTTTGAAAAAATGGTGCGCGAAAACAGCGGAATTGAAGATCCTGATCTTTTGGAAAGAATTCCGTTTAGTGAGGAAATGAAGAAACTCAGAGCATCAGAGGATTATAAATGGAAAGACAGAAACGTTATCTACAACAATGACGGTAACGATGTTTATAAAACATATCCTGCGTATCCCGGCGATTATACACCAAAGCCAACTGAGATTTCAAATCTTAAAAACAATAACGGACAAAAGGCAGTTTCTAATTTCCTCGCAGCAAGAACAACCGGTATTGAAAATTCTGTGGTAAATACGGTTTATTACTGCACAGGTGTTGTAAACAGCTATACGCATATAACACTTGACGAAGAAAAGGAAAAGGGAATAGACACCAGACAAAGAGACTGGAGTTATTTGCTCGAAGATTATACCGGAAAAGATACTCTTGATATAATGATCGAAGCTGTAAAAGGTGTTCAGGAAAGAGATATGGATATTTTCTGGTCTATGAGAATGAATGATACTCATGACTATAAATATGAATTTAAGTATTTGGATAGCTGGAAAAGAGCAAATCCCGATAATCTCTTTACTTCAAGAGAAAATGCTTTGTATATGCTTTACGGTGATCGCCGTTGGTCATCTATTGACTATACATATCAAGAAAGCAGACAGAAAATATACAACATTTTAAAAGATACTCTGGAAAATTATGATGTTGATGGTTTGGAACTTGATTTTACACGTCATCCGTTGTATTTTAGCGAAGTTGCATGGGGTGAAAAGACATACCGCGAAAATATTGAACGTATGAACGATTTTATGCGTATGGTTCGTGCGCTTACCGAACAGTACAGCATGGAAAGAGGCAAGCCGATTCTTGTGTCCGTATATCTTCCGGACTGCCTGGATATGTGCTATGATTTGGGACTTGATGTAAGAAAATGGATGGATGAAGACCTTTTTGATATAGCTTCAATATGTTGTTATATGGGAAGCTTCCATCCGTGGGAAGAATCCATCGGAGAGTTTGAAGGAAAAGTTCCTGTTTATGCAGCATTAGACAATCTTTGTTATTCCAACTCCGGTTTAGAAGAAATGGATGACTATGAAATAGACCGCTATGAAGCAGCTCTTGCATATAAAGCAGGTGCAGCGGGTGTATATACATATAACCGCTATGACATAAATCATGAAAGATTCGATACCTTATATGACTTTGCTTCCTGCGGAGTAACCGAGGCAGAACTTGCAAAATATCAATCCCGCAGAAAACCATATAGTGGTAATTATTGTGTCGATAGTGAAAAATATGTTACTTTGAATAAATAGTTTTCGACCTGTAAATCTATCTTTTGTGCAAGTCATTCTATGAAAAATCATAGAATTAATGAAAAAACAATGATATAGTATATTTATAAATTAAAAACCTAGGAGGAGAAACAATGAAAAAAGTTTTAAGTATGTTGTTGCTTGTAACAATGCTTATAAGCAGCTTCACCTTCACAGCATTTGCAGCTGAAGAAATTGTTTACACAACTTCAGATCCTCAGTGCAAAATGGAAGGTTCAACATGGAAGGAAAGCACCAGTTCAAAGGTTTCCGGCCCTACAGGCGGCACAAGCTGGTATGCAAAGGGCGATGATGTTGTTACTTTTGATGCATCTGAGCTTGAAAAAGGAAACTATGGTGTATATTGGTATATGACACCATATGGCACAACTGCAGATAAGGATGCTATTACAATCACAGCATCCGGTAAAGATACCACTATTATAGTAGATGGTATGCATGGCGGACAGGGAAAGAAACATTGGATTTTCCTTGGAAAATATGATTTCGACGGTTCCGCTGACGATAAAGTTGTTCAGAAAATACATGAAGGCAACGGTTATATGAGAGTATCCGGTGTTAAATTTGTAAAAGATGATACAAACACCGCTCCGATTGATGGTGTTAATAAAGATGCTGAAGCATCAGCAGATCCAGAAACCCCTGCTAAAATTGAATTTGCAACAGTTCCTGAAAAAGGTAATGTTATAATCGGTACAGAGCACCCCAGCTTTACAACAGAAGGTACATGGAAGCAGTCAAGTGTTGTTATGCCTGCTCCCGGTAAAGCATATTACTGCTCTGCAGGTTCTGTAGGAAACACTGCTACATGGTATCCTCACATTGCAAAGGCAGAAAATGTTGAAGTATTCTACTTAAAACCTAATGCTACAGATACAGAAGACCCTGCAGTTCAGGTTGAACTTTTTGCAGAAGGTGAAGTACATACATTTACAATTGACTTTACACAGCCTCCTACGGACTGGTACTCACTCGGAAGATACGACTTTGCAGGTGACGGATCTGAATATATCAAGGTTACAAAAGTTGGTGTCCCCGGAACAACTCGTGTTACCTGCCTCAAATTCGCTATCGAAGATGAAGAAGGCGGCTTAAATGTTGATAAGAGCAGTGCGTTCTGGGAAACAGATCTTCACATCCTGGAAAGAATGGGTATGCTCATCGGTGAAGGCGACGGTATCACAGAAGAATATATAAAGAAAGTTCCCACACGTGTTCAGGCAGCTATCATGATTCTCCGCCTTAACGGCTTGGATGCAGAAGCTGCAGCATTCACAGGTACGGATAACTTTGCAGATGCATCACTTGAAGCTTGGGCTATGCCATATCTCGCATACCTCAAAGCTCACCCTGAACTCGGTCTTATCGGTACAGGCGACAACAAATTTGAGCCTACTGCAGAAATTGATGCCCAGGCATATGCAAAGATTCTCTTAACAGCACTTGGTTATGAATATAACAAAGACTTCACTTGGGATGAAACACTTGCATTTGCTAAAGAAAAAGGCATTGCAGATGCTCCTAAAGGCGCATTTACTGTTAAAGATTTAGCAGTTATGACAGAATCTATCCTTGAGCTTAAATGCAAAGACGGTTCCTCATACTTTACAAACCTCATCTTAAAGAGAGACGGTGTTAAGGACGAAGGCGTTTACGGCACAGAACTCCCCGCAGAATTATTAGCTGCAAGAGAAGCTGCTAAGAATAAGAAGCGCGGTATCATCTACAATAACGATGGTAACGATGTTTACAAATCATATGACAACTATCCGGGTGCATTTGACATCTCAGGTCTTGACGGCACAACAATCAATAAAGATAACTTCCTTGCAAAGAGATCATACGGTCTCGAAGATACACAGGTAGGTTCAGTATTCTACTGCACAGGTGTATTTAACTCATACACACACGAATCTTCAGGTATCACAGATACACGTGTAAGAGACTGGAGCCGTGTTCTTAAACAGTACACAGGTAAAGACTCACTCGAAACAATGGTAGACTATGTTCACTCTATTAACAAAGATATATTCTGGTCAATGAGAATGAACGATACTCACGACTACGCATATGAAGAAGACGAGCTCGATCCCTGGAAACAGGCTAACCTCGATTTACTTATGTACAGAAAAATCGATGGCCCTATGATGCCTTACGGTAACACAAGATGGTCATCAGTTGACTACACACTTATGCCTGTAAGACAGGTTGTATATGATATCTTAAAAGATACTATCACAAGATATGATATCGATGGTCTTGAACTTGACTTCACAAGATGGCCTATCTACTTCAAAGAAGTAACATTAGGTTATGATGTATATCCTGAAAACTTAGAAAGAATGAACAACCTTGTTCGTATGATCAGAGACTTAACAGAAAAGATCAGTATCGAAAGAAACAAGCCGATACTTCTTGCTATCTATGTTCCTGATTCAATTGGCTTCTGCCACGATGTTGGTCTTGATATCAAGACATGGCTTGATGAAGGCCTTGTTGATATAGTATCACTTGGTTGCCACTCAGGTAACTTCCAGTCATGGGAAGATGCAATCGGCGAATACAAAGATAACTATGATGTTCAGGTATTTGCTGCAATGGATCCTCTCGCTTATGTAACAAAGACAGACATGGATGACTACGAAATCGACAAGCAGGAATCAATTCTTGCATACGAAGCTGGTGCAGACGGTGTATACACATACAACTACTACACTGTAACTCATGAAAGATTTGATACTTTAGGTTCACTTGAAACCTGCGGTCCTAAGGATCCTAACTATGTATCACAGAGATATACATATGGTGGCGGAAAGGGTATATACCCCGGAAAACTCAACAAAGACGGTACTAAATACGCAACATTAAATAAATAATGTAAAATTATTAAATCAGACTGCTGAATACAGGCAGTCTGATTTTTTTGTCCTATTCAGATATACGGCATTGCTTTTTCTCTTTTTTTATGATATAATAAACACAATCAATGTTCAAAAGCACATTCTGCTTTTGCTCCAATGTGTTTATTGAACCGCTGTGAAGCAAGCCGTTACAAGGCTTGCACCTATGGTATAATAATAAATATTTAAATATTTTTCGGAAGGTGTAAAATGAAGAAAATAATAAGTATTTTGCTTTTGATTTTAATTTTATTACACAGCTTTAATTTTAACGTATTTGCAGCGGATAACGAAGTGATAATCATACCGAGTCAGGATGGAACGGTAAAAAGCACCGATACATGTGTGCTATCTCCGGAAGGAGACTGGAAAATATCAACAGCCGATACTGTTTTAGGACCTACTGATGGTTATTCGTGGTATACAAGATCGAAAAACGCTACAGCAACCTTTACGGCATCGCAGCTTGAAAGCGGAACATATGGCGTATATACATATATTTTGCCTTATTTAGATACTCCGGAATTTGTTGATGTTACAGTTACTGCATCCGGAAGACCATCA
>SVKH01000021.1 GCA_015068545.1 Oscillospiraceae bacterium | reverse complement strand
ACTTTTGTCTTTCTCCTGCCGGCAGTTAATGCTTATGCCAAAATCCGTTCCTTTTCGTATGCAAAAACCATTACTTTATTGCACACAAAAACCCTATGACAAATCAGCCTGAAAATTACTTTGCCGAAATATCATAGAGCTTTTTAATGTGTAAAAATTACTACCTTTATGTTGTAATTTCCGGAATAACAAAATTTCTATCTTATTCCTGCGCCAACAGGCATAGATTTTATCAAAATGTTTTACACTACTCAGTCCAGTTTATTTATAATAGTGCCGGTTACAGGTTTCGGGAATACACAAATAGTCATATACGGCAATTTTTCACCTGCAAGGGCAACTTCTCTCACCTGCTCCGCTTTAACCGGATTTATGGCAAGAAGGCATCCAAACTCGCCGGATCTCACCCTTTCCACTCCATCAGTTACGCTCTTGGTAAATTCCACCCTTTGCTCATAAGCTTCCTCAGGAATGTTCAGCACATCCGACATAATCAGGCTGTTTAAAACCGCAACATCCAACGACCTGTATCCGTCGCTCTTATCCGGCAGATAGTCCTTAAGAATGTCCTTATTCTTCAAGGTCAGGCGGTAAAAATAGCTACCGCCACAGTACATTGCGATTTTATTTTCGTGCCTTGTTATACCTATTTGCTTTTTGATAGTGTCTACAAATTCGGAGGTGTCGGTGTCCACAATAATCTTCTCTACCTTGAAATTATCCTGACAAGCCGACACAAAAAACGACTCATTAAACCCTTTTTCAAACCTTACCAGTCGATGGAAAGGCACCATCATCATGCCGTCATCATATGCATTGGTAAGTAATGTCATAATGTAATTGTAAGGCTCCTCGCCGGTATGATTCGGGTTATTCTTTATACAGTCGCTTTGGTACTGCAAAGAGCTTTCGTAGCGGTTTTGTCCGTCCGAAATGTATAGGGTATGATTGGAAAGCTCCTTGGTAATAAAGTCAATTTTGTCCTGATCGCAAATTTTCCAGATTCTTTCCTTTGTGCCATCGCTCAACACAAATTCCGCCTGAGGCGCCGAGTAAGAAACCTCATCTATCAAACGTGAAAGACCTCTGTCACTTTCTATGTACATACAGCTTATCATATTCAGGTTTGACTTGGTATGGGACAAAAGCTCGTAGGAATCCTTGTTACTGCTTGGGGTTGTGTCCTCACATGGTATCACCTTTTTGTACTTGTCATCAAGCTCCAAAAGTGTAACAAATCCCGTATTTTTAAATGTAGTTTTATTAAAGATAACCTTCTGCTCGTACAGGTAAATAGCAGGAACACTGTCCCTTTTTAAAATTTCTTTTTCTATCCAGTCCTCTAAAAATTTCCCCGCACGGGTATATTGGTTGTCCGTGTCAGTATCGCTTTCGTACTGCATTCCCTTTACCAGGCGTACCGCATTATATTCATGCATATCATAAAGAAGCTGCTGCTCCTTTGCATTTATTGAATCGTATGGAAGTGATGTTACCTTTCCCAAATCGTCTATTTTGTCTTGATTATATAAATATCCGTTAAATGCCTTGATTTTTGCCAATTAAATCACCTCATTTTAATTTTATATCATATTAAAAGGGTAGTCAATACAATAATAAGTAGAAATTTGTTTTAAAATTTTATGCAGATTGATATTATAATCATACTTTTGGGGCATAATACTTATGACACCCACGTCAAAATACATTTTGGGAGGAAAAATATGCGTTCACACGGATTTATAAAGGGCATGGCAGCAGGACTGGTTTTGGGAGCATGCGCCACAATGCTCTGCGACCCCGTTTCCGATAGACAAAGGCACAGGATGCAAAGAAAAACCGAGGGAGTTTTTCGCAGTATCGGGAACATTCTGGACAGCGCCCTTGACATGGTCAGATAATCCCCTACTATCTATAAAGGGGACGTAGCACTTTTTGTATAGTTAAAAAGTACTACGTCCCCTTTTTATGGTGCGTCCCCTTTTTATGGTGTATTTGTGCGTAAATGCAGTAAATTCAAGGGCTTCAAGGTGTTGTTTTAAGTGAAATATCTCGCTTCGCTCGATGTGAAATAATTTACTTGTGTAAATTGTGAAATAGAAAACTTCGTTTTCTGTGAAATAAAATACGCCGTTAACATTTGCGTAGCAAATATTTCACAGCGAAGCTATTTCACATTGTGTAGCAATATTTCACACGCCGTCAGGCGTATTTCGTTGAAAAAGCGACTTGTCGAAACAAGTCGCTTTTTCTGGTCGGAGTGACAGGACTTGAACCTGCGGCACCGCGCCCCCCAGACGCGCGCGCTACCAACTGCGCTACACCCCGAAATATTGTAACAAGTACATTATACACCATTTGGAAAAAAATTCAATACCAAACGTGAATTTTATTGATGTTTTCCGCAAAGCTTCACCAACTCTTTTTTATTATGTAGGAAATTACTACTTTTATGTTGTAATTTCCAGTACAGCAAAAATACTACCTTATTCCTACACCCGCAGGCGTAGCTTTTACCAAAAGATTTTTATACTTTACCAAAATCCCAATCCATAAAGGGCAACGCCTTGCTTGGTTTTAGCTCGCAGCACAAAAAATCATGGCAAAGCGTTTTTACTCGCTATCCATCCGCATTTCAGTTACAATAACAAATTCCATCTGCATAGGTATCGCTTTCCCTTCCGCAGTTAAACCGATTTCCCATCTGTGTCGGTTTTCCTAGCTTCTCTGGGAGTTTTGCCTTTGATTTGCCGGAACTTGCGGGAAAAGTAGTTTGAATCGTTAAATCCGCACATATAAGCAACCTCACTTATTGCAACGTCGGTATTCATAAGCAATTCTTCCGCCTTATCCACCCTTACCTTGTTCAGATAATTTTTGAATGTTACACCGGTAAATTCCTTAAATATATGACAGAAATAGTACATGTTTATATTAAATTTTTCCGTTATATTCCTAAGCTCTATGTCTTCTAAATAATTTTCGTGGATGTATTTTATTACCTCGTTAAGCAGCAGTATCCTTTCAGAATACGCCTTGTAGTTTTCTTCCTTTATCTCGCGAAACACATAGCTTCGGTACAGCTTTGCCAAAATAAGCGCAGCATATCCGGCTATCGCTATATCATCAGCCTTTTTGTTCCCCTTGTATTCCTCAATGATACATTTTGCCATGGACCCAATTTCTTCATCTTTAACCACTCTGTTCAAAATAATATTACTGTTTTTCGCAAAATGCTGAGGAACCAGTATGCACAAATACCTGCAATTACCGTCCAGTCCCTCATGTAGCTCGTTGCTGTTTATTACGACGCACTCTCCTGCATTTACCCTAATCACGTCATTTTCGCATCTTTCCACAGCAGTCCCCTCGATAATATAATGGATCTCCAGATGACCGTGCCAATGAATTTGGAAAATCGGCTTGCAAAGTTCGTCATATAAATTAATCCTGATTAAGGACGATGTTTCGGGAATATTTTCGTAAAGGTCTAGTCTTTTCAATATATCCACCTCGATGTGTAACTCAATTTTGTGCTAATTTTCAGCAAGCCCGTCAAGGAATTGCGTATATGGTTATTGTATAATAAGTTTATGATAAAGTCAACTAGAAAGAGAGGTTATTTACATGAAAACTTTAAGTGTAGTTTTAATCGGTGCCGGAGCAAGAGGTCAATGTTATACTAATATAATGACTGATGACAGATTTAAGGTTGTTGCTGTGGCAGAGCCTATAAAGAACCGTCGGGAATACATAAAAAATAAGCACAACATCCCTGACGATATGTGCTTTAACGGCTGGGAGGAGCTTTTTGAAAATCCTAAGATGGCGGATATTGCAATTATATCCACTCAGGACAGAATGCATTATGAGCCTGCAATGAAGGCGATTTCTCTAGGATACAATCTCCTTTTGGAAAAGCCTGCGGCTCCTACTCCAAAGGAATGCATTGACATCGCAAATCTTGCAAAGGAAAAGGGCGTTAAGATACTGGTTTGTCATGTCCTCAGATACACTCCATTCTTTTCCAAGATTAAAGAGCTTATTATGGAGGACAAGCTGGGCAAGGTTATTTCTCTTCACCACAGCGAATGCGTAGGATACCTACACCAAAGCCACAGCTATGTAAGAGGAAACTGGCACTCCACAGAAAAAAGCTCCAATATGCTGCTTGCAAAATCCTGCCACGATATTGATATAATCCAATGGCTAATAGACAGCAAGTGCACCAAGGCGCACTCCTTCGGTTCACTCAGCTACTTTACAAGGGAAAACGCACCAAAGGACGCTCCTGATTATTGCATAGACGGCTGTCCTCACGCAGATACATGCTACTACAATGCAGTAAAGCTGTATCTTGACTGTACTCCCGAAAATCATCCAAACGGTTACGACTGGTTCCGCGATACTGCCACAAACCTTGTAAAGCCTAGTGATGAAGAAGTAGAAAAGGTTCTGCGCACTACCCAATACGGCAAATGCGTGTATAAATGCGAAAACGACGTTGTTGACCATCAGGTTGTAAATCTGGAATTTGAAAATGGCGCGACAGCTTCCTTTAATATGTGTGCTTTTAATAGGGGTGGCAGATACATCCGTGTTATGGGTACAAAGGGCGAGATTTACGGAGATATGGATAACGATACCATCACCTTTTTCGATTTCGCTACAAGACAGGAAACCGTAATCAACCCTGCTCAATGTGCTGTTGACGGTTCATTGGCAGGCGGTCATGGCGGCGGTGACGGCGGAATTGTGGAAACTCTATATAAATACCTGACTGAAGGCTATGACGGAGCATGGCTCAGCGAAATAGCAATATCGGCAGAAAACCATCTTACAGCCTTCGCCGCAGAGACTTCTCGCCTTGAAAACAGGGTTGTGGACGTGGAAGAATACAAGGCTTCTATACTATAACAGTTTGAATACCGAAAGAATGATCAGACTGCGGAATTACATATAGTTACAAACCTGAGCCGGCTTACACCCTAAGCTTTAGCCGATTCAGACTATTGCATAACTGCAGCCCGCTCATCAAAATTCTGTTTTAACTATTTTTCCCCTCGACTATTTGCATAAAATCTAAAAGGAGCTGTGGCAAAATGATTTTTGCTACAGCTCCACTCTTATTTAGGTTGGAAAAAAATAGCGCAAAATGGACAAAACGAGCATAAGTAAGGCATAGCCTTACTTTTGGTTACCCGAAGGCGTACAAAGGTACTTTGGTTTTTGTTCATAGCACAAAGCGTTAATTGAGATTAAATTCGTTGTATAATAAAATTTTACATTCAGTTTTCTGTTATTCAAAAAGTTTTTGTTTATTGAAACGGCTTGAATAAAGGTTTTTTATGCTTTGTGCAGTCTGTGCATTTTGCTACACCATCTTTTCATAGGATAATGTATTTACTATGACATAAAAATATTGATTTCATGCCTGTACAAACTTTTTAGCCTAGACAAAATGCACATGGGCATGGGAATTTCTTCTTACCGCCCTTTAATGAATTAAACGTTACTTGCGGTGAATCCTCTTTATTCCTGTCGCACTTATAATTTCCAGTGCATCTTCCAGCATATGGCTACTTGGGACAAGCCAATGAATATCCTTGTTTCTTCGGAACCATGTTAATTGGCGTTTGGCATACCTGCGTGAACTTTGCTTAATCTCGTCCAAGGTTTCGTCCAAGGTCTTTTTTCCGTCTAAATAGCCATAAAACTCCTTGTATCCTATACCCTGCATGGCGGTTGAGGATTTATCATATCCTTGCGATAAAAGGTACTTAACTTCATCCACCAATCCGTCATCCACCATTAAGTCAACACGCCTATTTATTCTGTCATACAGGACTTCCCTATCCCAATCAATACAGAAATACACGGTATTGTATCGAGAAATCTTTTCCTCCTTGGCATGGTCAGAAATTCGTTTTCCGGTAACACGGTAAAACTCGATGCCACGAATCACACGTCTTAAATTATTTGGATGGTATTTTTCGGCTGTTTCCGGATCTATCTCCTTTAAAATATTGTGGACAGCTTCAACACCCTCTTTTTCCGCCAGAGCTTCAAGTTCCTTTCGTATTTCGTGGTTTTCATCATCTACGTCAAAATCTACATTGTTCACGAGAGAGTCAATGTATAGACCTGTTCCACCCACCAAAATCGGGAGCTTCCCACGGGAATGAATTTCCTCTATAACCCTATGCGCCATTTCGCAGTAGTCTGCAACGGAAAAACTCACATCCGGCTCCAAAAAATCCATCATATGATGCGGTATGCCTTCACGTTCTTCCTCGGTGGGCTTTGCGGTGCCTATATTCATATATTTATAAATCTGCATACTGTCCGCCGAGACAATTTCGCCGTCCAGAGCCTTTGCAAGGCCTATGGATAATCCGGTTTTGCCGGATGCAGTAGGGCCTGCTATTACTATTAAAGGTTTCATTTAACACTCCAAAGCTTTTATTTTTACCTTGCCTTATTCTTGGGAAAAGAAACAAGCAGATTACCTTTTTGAAGAACGACGGCGTACGTTGGTACTCCGATTTCTGACATTTGGTAAATTGCGTCGTTTATTTACCGCTTTATTCTGTGGAAAAGAAACGAGCAGATTGCCTTTTTGAAGTACAACTGCGTACACTTGTCCTCCGAGTTCTGATAAAAGGTGAGATGCGACGTTTATTTCTTTCCTTATTCTGGGAAAAAGAAACGAGCAGATTGCCTTTTTGAAGTACAACTGCGTACACTTGTCCTCCGAGTTCTGATAAAAGGTGAGATGCGTCGTTTATTTCTTTCCTTATTCTGTGGAAAAGAAACAAGCAAGTTGCCTTTTTGAAGAACAACTGCGTACACTTGTCCTCCGATTTCTGACATTTGGTAAATTGCGTCGTTTATTTCTTTCCTTATTCTGTGGAAAAGAAACAAGCAGATTGCCTTTTTGAAGAACGACGGCGTACGTTGGTACTCCGAGTTCTGATAAAAGGTGAGATGCGACGTTTATTTTTCACAGAATCCTTTTGAACTCTTTTTCTAGTTCTTTCTTCGTCATAGTTATAATGATTGGTCTGCCATGGGGACAGGTGTTGATATTCTCTAGGGCAAAAACTTCTTTTAAAAGCTTTTCAAGTTGCAGATTATCAAACTTATGATTTGCCTTTACTGCCGACTTGCAAGCTATGGTGTACAAAGCTCTCTGAGTTTTTTCCGTTATGGCAGAGGCTTTATTATCTGCAAAATTACCGATGATTTCAATAACAACCTGCTTCAATTCATCCTCATCCAGCGCCTCGGGAGTAGCACGAATAAGAAGAGAATTACTACCAAAACTCTCTATCTCAAATCCCATATCGCAAAACTCCTGCTCATTCTCCAAATAGCACACATATTCGCTTGGCGAGAGATCGCATATCACCGGAATCATAAGCATCTGAGGTGTAACAGTTTTTGTAGCAAGCTCCTTTATAAGAGCCTCATACTTCAGCCTTTCGTGTGCCGCGTGCTGATCTGCTACTATCATGGTATCTCCTGACTCTGCCAGAATAAAGCTATCAAAAATCTGCCCTACTACCCTGATATTTTCGGTATCAAAGCCCCATGTTTCCTTTACAGACGGCTTAGTTTCCTCTTCATACTTACTTTTTTCAACATTTTCCGCAACCATGCTGTAAAACTCTATTTTCTTTATATCAGCCTCACGGTTGCACTCCTTTTGCTTTTCCCGAAAATACTCCGGACTTACATCCGCTTTGTATGTGGTTAGCTTCTTTTTCTCTACAACAGGCTTAGGCGCTTCGCATTTTTCGTCCATCTCTCCTAAACCCCACGCATTTCCTGCCACAGGCTCATATACTTTTTCTTGCCTTTTTGGTTTCTCCTCAATTTTGGCAGGTATCTCTATCTCCTCCTGACTCGATACCCTAGCCTTATCTGCCACAAATTCTGTTTTAACAGTGGTCCTTCGCTCTATTTGAGGTACATTCGGCAGTGCGTACAACGCATTCTTCACCCCATGATAAACTGAGCGGTAAATCTCAGATTCATTGGAGAATTTAACCTCCAGTTTTGTGGGATGCACGTTTATATCAGTGAATTTTGGGTTTATTTCTATATTCAAAACCACCATAGGGTACTTGCCTATCATCACCTGATTTTTGTATGCTTCCTCCACCGCTTTCATAAGCAGTGGACTTTTTATATATCTGCCATTCACAAAATAGCTTTGATAATTCCTATTCGGTCTTGCTGTATCTCCCCTGCCTATAAGACCGGTGATCTTTACCCACTCATCGGCATAATCTACCGATATGACCGACTTTGCATAGTTTTTTCCATATATGGCAAAAATGCAATTTTCCAGCTTGCCATCTCCTGATGTATTGTACTTTTCCTTACCCTCTACTATGTAGGAAAAGGATATCTCCGGATGGGATAGGATAAATCTCTCCATTATATCGGTTATCGCAGCCGCTTCGGTTGCATCTCTCTTTAAAAACCTCATTCTTGCAGGTGTATTGTAAAAGAGAGTATTTACTACAAAGGTAGTTCCATCCGGTGTTCCGGCCTCTGTGGCTTCGTGGATTTCTCCGCCAAAGCAGGTGACGCATACACCGGTTTCATCCTCCTTGCGTTTTGTGTAAAGCTCCACCTTGGAAACCGCACCGATACTGGAAAGAGCCTCACCTCTGAAGCCCAGTGTATAGATAGCGTCAAGATCCTCTTCTGTCTTTATTTTACTGGTAGCATGGCGTTTGAAGGCTTCGGTTGCATCTGATTTGCTCATACCGCAGCCGTTATCGGTTACACGCATATATGTAACTCCGCCATTCTTTATCTCCACGCTAATCCTTGTACTTCCGGCATCTATTGCATTTTCCACCAGTTCCTTTATTACCGATGCAGGACGTTCAACCACCTCTCCGGCAGCTATTTTATTGGATATTTCCAAAGGAAGTACGTTTACAATTCCCATATCAATCCTTCACTTTCTTAGACAGCTCATACAACTTATTCATAGCCTCAATTGGGGTAAAAGTGGTCACGTCCATACTCTTTAGCTCCTCCACTACCTCATTTGATACGGTGTCAAAAATATCTATCTGATTCGTGCTTTCCTGAGATTTCTTCACGATGTATGCGCCTTCTAAATCGTCATTTTCTATCTTCTTTAAAACTTCCTTCGCCCTTTTGATAACGCTTTTTGGCACTCCTGCAAGCGCCGCAACCTCTATACCGTAGCTATCGTCAGCTCCGCCTCTTATTATCTTCCTTAAAAAGGTAATATCATCACCATGCTTTTTTACTGCTATGGAATAGTTTTTTATACCATCTAAGCAATTCTCAAGCTGAGTAAGCTCATGATAGTGGGTTGCGAACAAGGTTTTTGCCTTGATTTTACCCTGCATATGCTCTGCCACAGCCCATGCTATTGAAAGTCCGTCAAAAGTGGATGTACCTCTGCCGATTTCATCCAAAATAACAAGAGACTTTGATGTAGCATTCTCTATGATATTAGCAACTTCCACCATTTCCAGCATAAAGGTACTTTGGCCCTGAGCAATATCATCCGATGCACCAACACGGGTGAAAATTCTATCTACTATGCCGATTTTTGCGTAACCGGCAGGTACAAAACTTCCTATCTGCGCCATTAACGTTATGAGCGCAACCTGCCTCATATATGTGGATTTACCCGCCATGTTAGGTCCGGTTATCATCATCTGACGGTTTTCCCCACAGTCAAGAGTGGTATCATTCGGCACAAAAAGACTGTTTTTAAGAGTTTTTTCTACTACCGGATGCCTTCCGTCCTTTATGATTATCTCGCCTGTTTCGGTTACCTCAGGCATGGTGTAGCTGTTCTTTATTGCAACCTGAGCATAGGAGCAAAGAACGTCTACCGTCGCAATTATGTCGCAGACCTTTCTGAGCCTTTCTTCTTCGCCTGCAATCATCCTGCGTATATCCTCAAATATTTGAGTTTCCAACGCGATGTATCTCTCTGATGCTCCCAGCACCTTGTTTTCCATATCCTTAAGCTCCGGTGTTATGTATCTTTCTGCATTCACCAGAGTTTGCTTTCTTATATATGTGTCCGGCACCATATCGCTGTTTAGCTTGGTAACCTCAATGTAGTAGCCGAATACCTTGTTATATCCTATTTTCAAGGTTTTGATGCCTGTTTTTTCTCTTTCCTGAGCTTCCGCCGACAGAATCCAGGCTCTTCCGTCGGTAGCCATCTGTCTTAACTCATCAAGCTCGCTGTTGTAGCCCGATTTTATCACCTTGCCATCCTTTAGGGTAAGTGGCACTTCGTCATTTATGGCATTTTGCAAAATCTCGCTTATATCCGCCATAATATCAAAGTTTTTGTTCATTTCGGAAAGGATTGGAGAATTTGCTCTGGATAAAAGATAATTTAACTCCGGAAGCTTCAGCAGTGAATTTTTAAGAGCCAGCATATCTCTTGGAGACGCTGAATTTAGGGAAATTCTGCTTACAATTCTGGATATATCATATATACCGGACAACAGCTCGCAAAAATCATCACACAGTATAACGTCTTTTGTAAGCTCTTCCACCGAAAACAGTCTTTTGTTTATCTCGATGGAATTGATAAGCGGTTTTTCTATCCATTGCTTTAGTTTTCTTGCGCCCATGGAGGTTTTTGTCCGGTCCAAAATTCCCAATAGAGACCCCTTTTTCGCCTTATCTCGCATAGTCTCTGTAATTTCCAGATTTCGCCTTGTAGCTATGTCAATATCCATAAATTCATTGACACTGTAAACAGACAGCTTATTTATAAAGCTAACTCTGCCCTTTTGGGTATGCTCAAGGTATGCAAGCATAGCGCACACAGCGCCTTTCATCTCCGGTATATCTATACCTAGCTCCCCTGAGCTCATTTTAAACTGACCGGAAATCACATCCTCATCAAAAACGAAGTAACTGTCGTCGTATGCCTCCATATGGCAGGTCAATCTTCCCATTATTTCCTTTTCAAATTGGGGTTTTGCGATATTATTCAGTATTATTTCGCTGGGAGAATATCTGGCAATTTCGTTAAGTGCAGACTTGGTATTTTCTGTTACTGTCACAAACACCTCACTTGTGGAAATATCGCAAAACGCAAGAGCAGTGCTGTTTTCTTTATACAAAACGCAAAGGTAATTATTCTTTCTTTCGTCAAGCATATTCTCGTCTGTGACAGTACCCGGAGTTACTACCTTTATCACTCCTCTATCCACTAGTCCTTTTGCTTCCTTTGCATCCTCAAGCTGTTCACAAATCGCTACCTTATATCCCTTTGCCACAAGCCTTTGGATATATACCGAGGCACTATGAAAAGGCACACCACACATGGGTGCGCGCTCAGGAAGACCGCAGTTTTTTCCTGTAAGGGTAAGCTCCAGTTCCCGTGATACCGTAACGGCATCCTCAAAGAACATTTCATAAAAGTCTCCCAATCGGTAAAAAAGTATGCAATCCGGATATTCTTCTTTTGTTTGTAAATATCTGCCCATCATAGGCGATAGCTTATTTTCCGCCATTGCCGTTCTCTCCTGTTCCGTAATTTACGCAAGTTCCCTTGCTTTAGATTTTAGTGACAGCCTCCACAGGTATGACAGTTATGGGTACAACCCTCCGGCTCACCTGCAATATAGATGTTAATGATATTATTTACATCATTTACGATTTTGTCAAAGCTCTTTTTAGCTTCTACATAGTCTTTGATAACCTTGCATTTTCCTACCATTTCTTCAAAAGCTTCGTTGTTCGCTTTGATGGCATCTTCCTGAGAAATTTTGCCTTCTTGAATATCTCTTGCAAGATTCATTCTCTTTATGTTAAAATCTGCAACAAATTTTTGTGCCTCTTCGTCATTTGCCTGAGCTGCTTCCGCCGCTTTTAACGCCTCCATCTCAGGGGATTCCTTAATTAACTTTCCTAATTCGTGTGCTTTTTCTATAATTGTCATTTTTACTACCTCTTTCTCTTATTCCACTAGCTCACCATTTAGACTCCATGTATGAGCTTGGGTTATTTTTACATTTACATATTTTCCTTTTAAAGAGCTGTCGCCCTTAAAGTTTACTATTTTGGATGAGTCTGTCCTGCCGGACAGCATTTCTGGATTATTTTTGCTTTCGCCCTCTACAAGCACGCTGCATATTCTGCCAACATAGGCATCATTCTTCCTCTTGGAAATCTCGTTTTGCACTTCTAAAAGGGTGTTGAAATTATTATGAATTTCCTCTTCGGAAAGCACAAAATCCATTTCCGCGGCAGGTGTGCCTTCTCTCTTGGAATATATAAAAGAGAAGATCATGTCAAACTCTACCTCTTTTAAAACTTGGATAGTATCCAAAAATTCCTCATTGGTTTCGGTAGGAAATCCTACTATTACATCTGAGGAAAGGTAAATATCCGGAATTTTCTCCTTTACCTTACGAATTTTTTCCAGATATTCTGCCTTGGTGTACTTGCGGTTCATATCCTTTAAAACTCTGTCGTTTCCCGCTTGGAAAGGAAGATGAAGCTGCTTACATATTTTTTCACTGTTTGCCATGGTTTCGATAAGCTTATCACCAAAGTCCTTTGGATGGGATGTCATAAACCGTATTCTTTTTACGCCTTCTATGGCATCTACCATTTTTAATAAATCGGAAAAGTCTATATCTTCCTCAAGGTCCTTTCCGTATGAATTAACATTTTGCCCCAAAAGGCAAATTTCTGTCACTCCATTTTCTACCAGTTCATTTATTTCGCTTAATATCATTTCCGGCTTTCTGCTTCGTTCTCTTCCTCTAACATAAGGGACTATGCAGTAGGAGCAAAAGTTGTTGCATCCATACATAATACTCACCCATGCTTTGTCCGATGAGTCCCTCAAAATAGGAATATCTTCCGCTATTCTGCCGTCACAATTTTCTGTATCTACCACTTTTTTCTTTTGGCTTATGGTGTTATACAGAAGCTCCGGCAAACGGTAAAGGGCATGAGTACCGAATATCAAATCCACATGAGAGTGAATCTTTTTCAGCTTTTCTACGATATGATCCTGTTGCACCATACATCCGCACAGAGCAATAATCATATCCGGACGCGATTCCTTAACATGCTTTAATATACCCAGCCTGCCATACACCTTATCCTCTGCATTTTCTCTTACCGCACAGGTATTGTATATGACAAGGTCAGCTTCGTCATGACTTTCGCAAAAATCGAAGCCGGCAGCAGATAGCATACCTCTTATCCTCTCGGTATCATTCTCATTCTGCTGACATCCGTAGGTTTCGGTGTTTGCCAAAGGCTTTCTGCCATGTTCTTTTAAAAAATTGTTATTTATTTCTTGTAGCTTGTAGAGATAGGATTTCTGCCTGTCCATCTCGGCTTTATCAACATAATTTGCCATACTTCCTCCAAAAGTTTCTCATCTTTAGTATTTTATCATATTTACACCAAAAAAACAATATCTAATTGCCTTTTATCGCAAAAAATGATATAATACTTTCATATACTTTATCAATCAGAAAAATTTATCTTATATGAATAATAGAAACATAAACTGGAGGAATTATTATGAGCCTTGCCAAGGCATCGTCCTATATGCTGTACGAAAAGAATCTGCCTCAAGCCTTTGACGGATTTAAAATTGCACATATTTCTGACCTGCATTCTGTGCCGGCAGAAGGCATATTCGAGGCTGTTAAAGAAAATACACCTGATATTATAGCGGTAACAGGCGACCTGGTCCATGACAACGACAAGCCCTACGACAAAACAATAAGCCTGATGGAGAAGCTATCTTCTCTCGCCCCTATATACGCTGTAACAGGCAACCACGACCTATGGCGTCCAAACCACAATCGGATAATAAAAGAAATTGAAGATGCAAATGTAACCTTTCTGCGAAACGAAATGGTAAAACTCAGTAAAAACGGCAGCGAAATAGCACTCTTCGGCATGGAGGACCCTTTTTCCAAAATTCCGGATATTATAGCAAAAAACGTGGCTGATTCATACGCACAATTACCGGAATATGATGGATTTGGTATACTCTTATTCCACAGAGCAAACCTATTTGACCTAGTAAAAGATTTCGGATTTGACCTGATACTCTCAGGGCATATGCACGGCGGTCAGGTTCGCCTGCCTTTAATCGGTGGTGTGTGTGGACCTACCTCCGCTATTTTATCAAAATCCGGAATGCTGTTCCCGAAATACACAGCAGGTATTTATAATAACAAAAACACCTCCATGGTGGTAAATAGAGGTGTTGGCAATACTCTGCCTGTGCCTCGTTTTGGTAATCCACCTGATGTGGGCATTGTAACTCTTCACAGGCAAAACGAAACGGCGTATTAAAAATTATTAAGGTAAAGCGGACTTGCATATAAAGAAACGAAGCGTAAATATTTTAAATTACGTTATCATGGTGGCACAAAGCTGTATTGTGTCACTCTTTTTTTGCCACAAGGAGTCATGTATCCTCCTGCTTTTTTTATACGCAAAAGCCGTTATGCAACAGCGACGTCGCATAACGGCTTTGATTAAGTTATTTTATTTTGTAATAACAACCTGCTGTCTATCTGCTTTCCATTCAACCTTTGCGCCAAGATTTTCAGAAACAAATCTTAGTGGTAGGTATGTTCTGTCAGATTCGATAAATGCAGGACTGTCAAGAGAAATTACGGTATTGTTTACAATTGCCTTATCGGAATCTATTGTGATAATGATCTCGATATCATCCTTTACGATTGTAACCTTGCGTGTATCTGCATTCCATTTAACTTCTGCACCTAAAGCTTCTGCAATGAATCTGATAGGAAGCATTGTTCTGTCGTTTACGATCTTAGGAGCAACGTCATTTGACATGATCTCGCCAAATACAACAGCATCCTTGTTGCCGATTGTCAAAACAATTTGGCTTCCATCTTCAACTTCGGTTTCTTCCTCATTTTCTTCCCCAGCCTCTACATCCGGCTCATAGTCTGTTCCGGCGTCTATTTCTTCCCATTTTGCGTATAGAGTCATTGCCTTTGTTACCGGTGTTGAGAAGTTGTACTTCTTGGTTAGGTCTTTATCGGTATACCATCCCTTGAATTCGTAACCTTCCTTAGTAGGCTCTGATGGTTCTTCAACAGCTACTCCTCTTCTTACACTCTTGTTTGAGATTGAGCTTCCGCCGTTTGTTTCAAACTTAACGTTACAT
>SVKH01000020.1 GCA_015068545.1 Oscillospiraceae bacterium | reverse complement strand
GATATGGTTTCGCCAAAATCGGGAGAAAGCTTTACTCTGGGTAGCTGCAAGGTTGAGCTTATGACACCTAGTGGTGACTTTTCCCATGAGGTTAATAATACCTCTATCATCACGAAGGTAACTTGCGGAGAAAGGTCCTTTTTATTTACCGGTGATGCCGAAAGGGAGGAAGAAGAGGATATCTTGGCACAAGGACTGGATATTAGCGCAACTGTGTTAAAGGCAGGTCACCATGGTTCGGACACATCTTCTACCTATCCATTTTTGCGTGAAGTAATGCCGGAAGTTGTGGTTATTTCGGTGGGAACAGGCAACGAGTACGGTCATCCTCATGAGGAGGTCATGTCAAGATTTAACGATTTGGGAGCGCAAGTATACCGAACAGATGAAAGCGGACATATAGTTATCCATACAGATGGTGAAAGTCTGACAGTTAGTCAGCGAAAAGGTACAAAGCCTCAGCCTACGCAGTTTGCGATGGAAGAGAATGATGCAGAAGATGCTGTTACGGGAAAAGAAAACATAAATAAACCCGAGTATGAAGTTCCTGATGATGTTGCTCCGGAAGCCCAAGATGAAGTAAAGGATGAAGCAGTAAATACTACCGAATCTGAACCGAAACAGAGCCAAGAAGCAGAAAAGGTATCAAAAGAGGAAGATGATAGTGAGCCGGAAGAAAGCACAGAGGTAGCAGCAGGAGCAGTGGCACAAACAGGAATATCGCAAGAGGCTGAAGAGAATGCTATCCAGCAGACCGAGGTAAAATCAGAAGGAAAGTATATCGGAAATAAGAACTCCAAAAAGCTTCATTTGCCAACCTGCGGAAGTCTGCCAAAGGAGCAAAACCGTAAGTACTTTACCAATGCAGAAGAAGCTTACGGTATGGGTTATGTAGGTTGCAAACTGTGTATGGGCTAATTTGATATATCCTATTAAAAGGAATTACCGGTGTAGAATTAGCTTTAAAAGACTGACTTAATTTAATCAAAAAAACACGAGACTTGCTAGGTAGATAAAAAACTACTCTGCTTCAGTCTCGTTTTGTTATGCGAATTTATTGGTATTTTCCTAGCATCATGACATAGGAAACACATTTAAAGTGAATACTTGAGTTATTCAAGCCTTTACGAAAATGCCTTATATAAGTCCTATCATCGGTAAGACAAGCTCGGAAATAAATACAGACACACAGCATGATACAGCCACTTTAAATAAGTTTGCGTCAAAAAATGCAACTAAAAGTCCTGTTAAAAAAGCTATGATACCGCTTGCCGGTGACTGAGTAGCTGTTATTATTGCAGGGAATGTCATTACCGCAAGTGTAACGTAGGGAACATAGTATAAGAAAGATCTTATAAATTTATTTTTAATCTGTTTTTTGATGATTGTTAATGGCAGGACACGGATAAGGTATGTAACCAGTGCCATTATCAGAAGATATATGTAGGTATTATTCTTCATTTTCGTAGTCTCCTTCCTCGGTATCTTTTGGGAAAATAATGGCGGCAACAGAGGAAATAAGTACCGTCAGTATTATTATCCTTGTACCTTCTGATAGATTAGAAATGACAGGAAGGATAGAGGAAAGATAGCTAAGTACAAAGCAAACTGCTATAACCGGTGCTATGATTTTATCCTTTCGGCACGGCGGTATAATTATTGCAAGGAACATTCCGTATAGTGCCACGCTAAGCGCACTTACCACATTTGGCGGCAAAAGATTACCGGCAAGTGCTCCTATTCCTGTGCCTATTGCCCAGCCCGGTATGGAAAACAGCATAGCTCCGTACACATACACAGGGTTTAAAAATCCTTTTTGCGACATAGATATGCCAAATATTTCGTCAGTTAAGTCGAAGCCTATTATCAGTCTATGTAAAAGTTTTGTTTTTGGCGAGAACTTTTGGCTCATAGCAAAGCTCATCAGCAGGTATCTAAGATTTGCTATCATAGTTATTATTGCAATTTCCATATAGGTTGCCTTTGTGGCTATGGATGTAAATCCTGCGTATTCTCCTGCGGATGCGTTGCACAAAAGACTGGCAATCATGGCCTGAATAGGAGTAAGCCCTGCGTTCTGTGCTGTAATGCCAAGAGAAAATGACACAGCAAAATAACCAAGAGCAATGGGAATACCGTCGTAAATACCTTTAATGAATACTTTCCTGTTAATTTCTTTCATATTTTTCTCTCCGTTTTATCATCTTTCCAAGAGGGTATTATAACACCAATTTCCTTTTTTTACAAGTGTTTTTGCTGGGAAATATTAAGAAGTCCTTGACAAATTTGCATAATTTATGTATAATTTACTTAAAATAAAAGGGAGTAGCTTACACTTTTGTGTGACATACGGCGTCATTACGGCTAATATGCCCGCTTATGTATTAAAAAGCAAGACTTTTGTTGCAGTTTTTGCAATGAAAGTCTATTATTTTTTTCATGGGAAACCTGCGTATCTTATGAAAATAATATTGATTTAATACCAGTGCAAGTTTTAGCTTTTCCAAAATGCACATGGGCATCCTACAAAAGAAATAAACATACGCTACTCAGAAAGGGAAGAAAAATGGATATATTACTGGAAAATTTGGCGCTTCTGGATTGGAAGCAAGTGGTAATGTGGCTTATTGGCGGTGTACTTATATACCTTGCCATAAAGAAGGAGATGGAGCCTACGTTGCTGTTACCTATGGGATTTGGCGCTATTTTGGTTAACTTACCTAGGTCAGGTGCAATAGAAGTACTTGAAACTCTGTTTAATGCAGGTATAGATAACGAGCTATTCCCACTGCTCTTGTTCATCGGTATAGGGGCGATGATAGATTTTGGACCAATTCTGTCCAATCCAAAACTGATGATTTTTGGAGCTGCGGCGCAGTTCGGTATCTTTTTCACACTATGCGTTGCGTCATTGTTCTTCGACCTTAAGGATGCCGCATCCATAGCGGTAATAGGTGCAGCAGATGGCCCTACATCAATCGTAGTTGCCAATGCGCTTAAGTCAGACTATCTGGGCGCAATAATGGTAGCGGCGTACTCATATATGGCGCTGGTACCTATCATTCAACCGCCTGTAATCAAGCTTTTGACAACTAAAAAGGAAAGACAAATCAAAATGGCATACGTTCAAAAGGACGTTACAAAGACTACAAGAATCCTGTTCCCTATAATCATCACAGTTATAGCAGGTCTTGTTGCACCGTCATCGGTAGCATTGGTAGGATTCTTGATGTTTGGTAACCTTATCCGCGAGTGCGGAGTGCTTAACTCTTTGTCCGAAACAGCGCAGAAAGTTCTTGCAAACATTATCACAATCTTCCTTGGAATAACAATAGCCTTCCGTATGCAGGCAGAACAATTCCTTGCAGTGGACACTTTGCTTATTATGGGACTTGGACTAATTGCCTTCATTTTTGATACAGCAGGCGGAGTATTATTTGCAAAGCTTATCAATGTTTTCTCAAAAAAGAAAATCAACCCAATGATAGGTGCGGCAGGTATTTCTGCATTCCCTATGTCAGGACGTGTTGTGCACAAATTAGGTCTTGAAGCAGATCCGCAGAATTTCCTTTTGATGCACTCTATGGGCGTAAATGTATCAGGACAGATTGCTTCTGTTATAGCAGGCGGTCTTATACTGAGTATGTTCGGTTGATAGGAGGTTTTTAATATGAAGTTAAATTTTAATGCTCTTATGAATATCCTGCCACAGGCTATGATGGGCTGGGTTAACGTGTTTATCGTAATCGCAGTTATCGTGGTTATGGTATCTATACTAAATAAGGTATCTGGCAAATAAATACAAAAAGGAGATGTGAAAAATACATCTTCTTTTTTGTTGCAATTTTTTAGAATTTGTTGTATAATACATAAAGTTACTAATGTTGCAATTTTGGGAGAGTATTTATGAAAAAGTGCAAGATAACTGTAATGAGAATCACTAGGTATGAGGACTTGATGGAAAAATACGAAAACCCTATACAGCATGCTTGTGATATGGTAGAAGGTCAGGTTTTTATAGCTAACGGGTGGAATAAGCCGGAGGGATTTTGCGATAGTGCGTGGGATAGTATATCTCCTTTTGTCATGACATTGGCTCATGGCGGTGAGAATATATATGACGGATGGATGAAGGATAAGAAATCTGCCATGATATCCTGTAACGACGGATTCCGACCGGTAAGCTTCTATATAGAAGCATTGGAGGAAGATGCAGACTAAGATGTAACCATCGATTTTTCACAGTTTAATAAATAGGTTTTAAGTTCCCGAATATTTTCGGGCTAAGATGGAACCGTGTGCAAATCACGGACGGTGCCGCCACCGTAATTACGGAGATTATGCCTATTATGCCACTGCAGTTTGCGGGAAGGTAAGGTATGGTTTATGATGTATGAGTCGGGAGACATGCTTAATTTCGGTAAAATGCAATCACGGTTTATCTGATTGTAAAAAACGGCTGCGATTTTTTTTGTTGCAGTTTTTTATTATGTAGGAATTTACTACCTTTATGTTGTAATTTACGGAATAATAATTTTGTATTTCTACGCCCGCAGGCGTAGCTTTTATCAAAAGTTTTTTTATCATGTAGGAAGTACATCCTAATTCACAGCTTCGCTTGGATGGGAGTATGTACAGCTTTGATGTATGAGGAAGTTTTATTTTGGTGAGTAATCTAATTTGAAGGGAAGAGTTATGAGGGAGTTTAAAAGTTATAATCCATATGTGATTTTAATACACTTTACATTTGTGGTAGGAGTTTGTATGCTGGTGATGCATCCTGCTGTTCTGGCTGTTGCACTTTTTTCGGCAATGGCATATTCGGTGGTACTAATCGGATTAAACAGGACACTAAAAAGTCTTGTGGCAGTGATACCGCTTGTGCTGATAACAGCGTGCTTAAACCCTCTGTTCAACCATTCAGGAAACACCATTTTGACATATTTTCCAACAGGTAAACCTGTCACGTTAGAGGCGGTTGTGTATGGTTTGGCATCGGGAACAATGCTTTTGGCTGTGATTTTGTGGTTTAGTTGCTTTAATACTATCTTCAAAGGTGATAAAGTGCAGTACGTTTTTGGAGGAGTGGCACCTTCTCTGGCACTTGTCATGACTATGTCGCTGGCATTTGTACCAAAACTGATAAAAAAGACAAATGAAATTATTATGGCTCAAAGGACAATGGGCAAAGATTTGGAAAAAGGGAAACTAAAGCAAAGGGTAATACTTGCCTCAAGCATATTATCTGCCTTGGTAAGTTGGAGCTTGGAAAGCTCGGTAGAAACTGCCCAAAGCATGAGAGCAAGAGGTTACGGCAGAGGTAAAAGAACAAACTATTCTGTTTACTCCTTTGATCGGTATGACACTGCGTTTTCTGGTATTATAGGTGCGGTTATAATTATGTTTTTCTTGTTTCTTCCCGAAATGGAATTTACCTATTATCCGACCATTGAAGTAAAAGGCGTTATGCCGGGAGCTTTGTTTTATGCTATGGTGTGTTTTGCGCCTATGGTGATAGATTTAATGGAGGTGAAAAGATGGAGCTAGTACGGTTTTGTGACTACACGTTTAAGTATCCGGATGCGGAGAATAATGCACTTAATAACATTAATCTGGTAGTTAATCAGGGTGAATTTGTGACGGTTTGCGGAAAATCCGGTTCGGGAAAATCTACCTTATTAAAAAGCATGAAGCCGGATATTACGCCACATGGAGAAGCTTCAGGGAAAATCTTGTTTTGCGGAGAGGAATCAAGTGGTGAGGTAAACTACAATAAAATAGGTTTTGTAATGCAGAATCCTCACAGTCAAATTGTTACCGACAAGGTTTGGCACGAGCTTGCCTTTGGACTGGAAAACATGGGGATGAATAGTGATGAAATGCGTGTCAGAGTGGCAGAAATTGCATCATTTTTTGGCATAGAAAGCTGGTTTCATATGGATACGGGAGAGTTATCCGGCGGACAAAAGCAGATATTAAATCTTGCATCGGTTATGGTGATGGAGCCGGAGATGTTGGTTTTGGACGAGCCTACAAGTCAGTTGGACCCTATTTCGGCAGATAATTTTTTGGAAATATTAAATAAGATAAATAAGGAACTGGGAACGGCTGTGGTTATTTCGGAACACAGATGCAGTGAAGTTTTTGCATATAGTGACAGAATAATTGTGGTAGAGGATGGAGAAATAATTGTAGATGATGAGCAAAAAAACGTGGCGAAAAGGCTAAAAAACCACGATATGTTTGAAGCTTTGCCATCGTATATGCAGATTTACGAGGTAGTGGATGGAGGAGATAATTGCCCTAAAAATATACCGGAGGCAAGGAGATGGCTTGAAAAATATACTCAAAACTGCGATGCTTGTGCTGTATACTTAGGAAGGGAAGACAAGCGGACTTTTAATGAAACAGCACTTTCGGTAAAGGATTTGCGTTATAAATATGATAAAAGTAGTAAATATGTATTATCCGGACTGTCTATGGAAGTGAAAAAGGGAGAAATCTTCGGTATATTAGGTGGAAACGGTTCAGGAAAATCCACGTTATTGTGGCTCATATCCAAGGGCATTAAAATGCAGGGCGGAAAAAGAAAAGTTAATGGTAGAGTAGGGATGCTGCCTCAAAATCCGGAAAGTCTTTTCTTAAAGAATACAGTGCTGGCAGATTTGGAAGATTTGGCAGATGCAGGTGCAGTGGAAGAAATTATGAGGGAATTTAGAATAGAGCATCTTAAAGACCGTCATCCACATGATTTATCAGGAGGAGAACAGCAAAGGCTGGCTATGTGCAAGGTGCTGTTGACAAAACCGGATATTCTGCTTTTGGACGAGCCTACAAAAGGCTTTGATGCACATTTTAAAAAGGAATTTGGAAATATATTAAAAAAGTTGACAAGCAACGGAATTACTGTTGTTATGGTGAGCCATGACGTGGAATTTTGCGGAGAAATATGTGATAGATGCGGACTTATTTTTGATGGTAAAATAGTTTCAACAGGTGCACCAAAGGAGTTTTTTGGAGGTAAAAAGTTTTACACAACGCAAACTGCAAGGATTTTTAAGGGGTTTGCAGATAGTATTATATCCACAAGTAGCGCAGTACAAGTTTTAAAGTTTTTGGAGGGAGAAAAATGAAAAAGTATATAATTTCTGCAGTTTTTTTAGCATTGTCAATAGCAACCTACTGTCTATTCGACGGTGATTTTACTGATTATAGAATGAGTCTTGTAACATTTTTTGAATTAGCGTTTTTAGCCATGGCAATAGGTCAATTACTGCCCAAAAAGGAAATGTTGGAAAGTAAATCTGGTAAGAGGAAACTATCAAAGTCTACGATAATCAGCATACTGCTATGTATAGTTCTTATGCCGATAACTGTTTTGCTAGGTGGCAAGCTGTTTGGTGACAGAAGATATTATGTAACCAGCCTGCTACTTATACTGGAAATAATGCTGCCGTTTTTTATGGCGTTTGAGGGAAAAAAGCCTAAGGCGGAAGAGCTTGTGATAATAAGTGTACTATGTGCAATTGCAGTTTTAGGAAGATGTGCGTTTTATACACTTTCCCAATTCAAGCCTACATTAGCTGTGGTTATAATAGTCGGTACGGCTTTTGGTGGAGAAGTTGGGTTTTTGGTGGGTGCAATTAGTGCGTTTGTATCCAATATGTTCTTCGGGCAAGGACCATGGACTCCATGGCAGATGCTTGCAACGGGAGTAGTAGGACTTTTCGCTGGAGTGATTTTTAAAAGTCTGAATGTGAAAAAATCCCGCATTGCCTTGTGTGTATATGGAGGTCTGGCTACAATACTCCTGTATGGAGGAATACTAAATCCGGCATCAGTTATAATGTATCAGCCGGAAGTGACTTTGCAAGAGATATTGACTTTCTACATATCAGGTTTGCCTTTTGACCTTATTCATGCGGAATCTACGGTGTTTTTCCTATGGTTGATTGCTGTACCGATGCTGAATAGCCTTGATAGGGTAAAGAGTAAGTATGGCATTATGGAATAGAGAGATTAAAAAATGAAATGGAAGTAAAGAGAAGTAAAAGCTCTCAATATGTTTAATCAAGTCAGTACAATTTTAATACTAGATAACAAAAAAGTGTCGAAAGACACTTTTTTACTATATAGGAAATCCGCGTTTCCAATAAAGCAAAAATACTGATTTAATGCTAGTGCATTTTTTGCTTTACCATATACTGCACATGAGCATGAACAAAGCGACCTGCTCCTTCTTACCACTCTTTAATAATATAAAATTTACTGTAACTTTAAGGAGCGGTGGCGGCGAAATCGCTTGGTTCTTATAATACTATTTTACTAGATTTGCTAACACGGTATTTCTTCCGCGATTGAAGCGACCAAGAGGTTGTCTGACATTAGCTACACTCTCGTAGCGCTCCTGTGTAAGAAGCGTTGTTACAACACCATTATTTTTGAGTTTTTGGTCTACTACACTATTATGGAAGCCGTTTGGGTAGGAAAGTGATGTTACTTCCTTGCCTATGATGGATTCTAAAATCGCCTTATTTTTCATAAAATCCTCCACGATGCTGTCTGCATTTGCCGTATCCTCATACAATGCGCGGATTTGAGGAATAGTATTCTCATGCAAAAGGTAGCTGTGGTTTCCTATTTCCACACAGCTGTTAGAAGATAGGGCTAAAAGCTCTGCACTTGACATATATTCCGGAGTATTCAAAGCTCCGCCGAATACGAAAAATGTTGCCTTTGCATTGTACTTCTTTATAATAGGAAGTATCTTTGTATAATCGCTCTTATATCCGTCATCTACGGTAATTACTGCGATTTTTTCGTCGTTAGATACTGTAGCAAGTTCAGATACTGTGCAGAATCTGTATCCTTTCTCTGAAAGAAGCTTAACGTCTGCTTCAAGCTCTGCAGATGATATGCAAAAATCACTCCAGTGACTTGGTACATCTGATATAAGATGATACATAAGAATAAGTACATTATTACTATGCGTACTAGTTTGAATTGGTATAATATTGTGATACGGTAAAACAGATGCCTGTGCTGCAGTATTGCACATTATAGTTGAAAGGATAAGTAATAGTGTCAGTAGACGTTTATTTCTCATTTTATATATCTCCGTGTTATAAAATAGTCTATTTGATTACTAGCAAAAATAGAGAGGATTAAACTAAGTTAATCCTCTCATAAAGACTTATATTAGCCGATAACGTAGCCTGCTGCAGGAGCAAAACCGTGGAATCCACCATTGAAGTCACCATCAACTCTTGATGTAGACCAGATCATGTCGTCTCCGCCTCTGCTATCCTTAACCCAAAGTTGGATTTCTGTAGCAGTTGTCTTGAAGTATACATTACCAAATTCGCCTGTTGGAATTCTGTAGATTGGCTTGCCTTCTACGTCAAATGCAAGCTTGCCATCAACGTACTTGAATTCGATTACATTGTATGGAGCATCAGCTTCTGTCCAGTGGAACTTCCATTCAACCTTTGGAGAAGCCTTACCGCCTGTGTATCTGAATACTCTTGGAAGATCGTTTCTGCCGTCAAAAACAACACCGTTAACTACCATGTATTGGAAGTATCTGTATGGTTCAGCCATTTCGAATAGAGGAGCTGTCCATGTGATTGTAGCCCATGTGTTTCTAACTGTATCATCATCCCATGCCCATGCAGAAGCATTGTAGCCGTCCTTAACAAGATCTGTGAAAATCTTAGCTACGTTCTTTGTTCCGTTTTCACCATAGTATGATGGACCTGTTACGTACTTAGAATCAATATAACCAGCATTTAGACCGATATCAAAATCAGATACTGCGTAGTGACCATCTAGAGTAAGTTCGCTTAGGTTGTCGTCGTGGAAGTATGTACCAGCAACGATTTGCTTTGTTGGTTGACCTTCTTCGTCAAGTTCTACATAGAAAGGACCAAACTTGAAGCAAGGATATTCTACATAGTTACCTGCTACATCAAGGTATCCAGCTACATAACCCATTGTGTAAAGTTGTGGGTTAATGCCGATTTCTTCGTAAAGAGCGATTGTTTCGTCAGAAATAACCTTACCCTTCATGTCGAATGGACCTACACCGTAAGCAGCGAATGAATCAACTGTTTCAGCGAATCTTGTTGTTGGAACGAATACTGTGCTGTCATCGATACCGAACTTTTCATTGCCAAAATCCCAGTTCCAGCCAAAGCCAGGAACGTAAGTTTGTTGACGTTGATAAATTCTGTGTGGCTCAGCTACTTCCCACATGAAGTCTTGGAATCTTGTTGTCCATTGTGGAAGTTGTCCATTGTATCTTGTGATTTGTTGAGCATTTCCTTCAAGGAAAAGTCTTTCATATCCAGCATGAGGATATTCAAGTTCGAAGCCTTCTGACTTCCATTCAACGTACTTAGGATCAAGAACGTCTACCTTTGTTTTGCTTGTATATGAGCCATTGATTTTTTCATTATAAATCTTGCCATATACAGGTGGGTTTGTTGTATCATAACCGCTGAATTCCCAAGCAGCAGAAGCTACTGTGCCAGCCATTGTAGCTGCAGCAAGTAATGACACAATGATTTTGTTTGTTGCACTTTTTTTCATTGTAAGTCCTCCTAAAAATTCTATTATGCCCATATTATACATCAATAGCCTGTGTTTGTCAATACATTTTATGTTATTTTTTTACAATTTAACGGAATTTTTTGGCTAAATTCATTAATATTTATGTATAAGTTATAAATAGAACTACTTCCTCTATGTAAAGGATTGATTTGTTTTGATTTAATATGTGTAATTGCTTTATTTGTACAGTTATTTCCTTATTTATCGATATAACACCGTAATATTATATATAAATAGGAAGCTTTTCAGTTTTTAGACTAATTTAGTCTTTCACGTTTTTGTGCAAGAGGTTTTAACTTTGAAATACCAGACCATAGGAAATGATTGTTATAGTTTCCATCAGGTGATTTTAATATTGCACTTTTTCCCGGCAATAATTTTATGTCGGTGGAAGCAATGCTGTCATACTTATCCGAAGTGAATTTTGCAAAAAGACTTTGCCCGGATAAAACCGAAGAGGTATTATTTTTTATAAGAACATAATTTCTATCTGCATCTTCGTTTATTGGTGATACATAGCAAGGAATGGTTTTCATAAGCTCATCCACCAACGCTTTTGTGTCGGCAAGACCGTAGCCGTAGTATGTATCGTAGCCCTCTGTGCCTAAATCTTCAGCTGTATCATAAAGAAGCTGAGTAAATCCGTAGGGAGTAAGTGCAGGTTCTATGGAAAATGCCAAGGCTGCCATACCGCAAATGTGTGGAGCTGCCATAGATGTGCCGTTTTTCTTTACATAGCTACCGGTATTTGATGTGCTCAGAATTGAATTACCCGGTGCCACTATATTAACAGATGTGTTATACTGCGAAAAACTGGATTTATTCTTGTTAATATCAACAGAGCCTACTCCGATTACATTTTCCAATGCGGCTGGGTAGAACTTAGAGGTAGTACCGCTGTTGCCAACTGAGGCCACTAAAAGTACATCCTTTTCCGCTGCATAGTCAATGGCAAGCTTAAAATCTTTAGATATTGAGGCGTTACCCCAGCTCATGTTTATAACCTTGCAACCGTAGTCATCTACGGCAGCGTATATTGCTTTTTCCAATATTTTTAAAGTTGTGGTGTAGTTGTTGTCAAAGCATTTTAGTGGCACAATTTTTGCCTTTGGTGCAACACCTACAACTCCTGAGGAATTGATACTTGAGGCTATAATTCCGCAAACGTGTGAGCCGTGACCTATGTTATCGGTTACATCAGTATTTGAGGTAAGGAAATTCCATCCGGTCAGAATGTTACCGTCAAGGTCGCTGTGAGGATAGCATCCGGAGTCTATTACCGCAACCCTGACATCATTTCCGTAGGATTCGTGTTGCCAAGCATAGTCGGCATTTATCATCTGAAGCCACCATTGGGTAGGGTATTGGTCGTCATCGGGAAGGGTCATCAGATTAACAGAATCTTCCGGAGGATCTAGCTTAACTACGGTATTTTCCTCTACATAATCTATATGCTCGTCATATCCATTTAATACATCCATGCTGTCAACTGCATAGATTTTTGAAGGAGCGTGAATCTCTTCAAAACGGGATGAGTCGAAGGTGTGGGGGAGAGTTTTGAATTTGACTATGTAGCCTTGATGCTCCGCAGAGGCAGTAATACCGATTAGAGACAGTAATATGATTGATAAAAAAAACTTTTTTAAATTCATAAAAATCCCTCCATTCAACTATCTTATTATATCATAGCGGAAGAAAACAGTCAATTGATTTTACCGCGGGTTACTGACAAAAACAGAAAACAGAGCAGGGGAGGAAGTGCTGACTAATCCGCGTTTAAAGGAATTTGATAAATATACTCAATTAACCGTTCATTATATTGATGTTTTGCAGATGAAGATGCTATTGGCTTCACAAAATTTTTAACTCATCATATTATATATCAATAGTGTTTTTTTAGGAGATGATAGGTGTGACACCATTTTGCGCGGCCGTGGTTCTTTCACTTTTAACTATATTTTTTGTGGTAATTTTTTCCGCTTTAATAAAAAAACAAACTCATAGTCTTTATGAGAAGATTGATGATACAGAAACTGTCGAAATAGCTATAAGGGATTTAATAAGAAAGAATCCTGATAGCGAAATCCATCTCTTTTGCACCGGAAGAAATAGCGAATGTATGCAGATAGTACATAAACTTGCACATGATTTTCCGCAGATACATATATCCTGTGAAAACCTACATGGTGATATTTAAAGAAAGTAAAAGAGAAAATTAGTAAGAACTGTGGCAATATCGGGTAGAGGAGAAGCTAATGCTCTGGCTTGATTTGCCCAGTCTGAATCGATTTTTCTATCCACTGAAAAGGCGGTGTAAAAACAATTTTTTACACCGCCAATTTTATTATTTAGTTTCTTCTTTTTTGATTGAGTATTTCTTCTTATACTCTGCGTAATGCTCGAAGAAGTCGTTTTCGCCATCGTATTTAACGTGGTTTAGATATTCGTGAGCTTCAAAGGAATTGCTTTCTACTTCAAGAAGTGATACTGCTATATTTGAGCAGTGGTCCGAAACTCTGGCACAGTTTGTCAAAAGGTCGGAAAGTATGAAGCCAAGCTCAACTGTACATACGCCTTCGCCAAGACGCTTGATGTGATTATTTTTGATTCTGCGCTTTAATTTATCTATGCGTTGCTCTAGTGGCTCTACCTTTTTGGCAAGCTCATAGTCTTTTTCCAAAAATGCCTTTGTGGTCATTATAAGTATTTCACAAACAGCATCGGTGATGACCTTAACTTCCTTCTTTGCCTCCGGTGAAAATTCCACCTTTTTATCATTCATTTCATTTGAAACTTCCACCATGTTTACTGCGTGGTCGGAAATTCTTTCAAAGTCGCCTATGATATGAAGAAGCTCCGTTACCTCTTTACTGTCCTTTTCCGAAAGGTCGTGTCCGGCAAGTCTTACAAGGTAAGCTCCCAATTTATCTTCGTAGGTATCCACAGTAGCTTCGCTACCTGATACAAAGGCTTCGGTTTTTTCGTTATGGTTTGTAAGCATCTCTATGGAAGATACAAACGCATCACGAGAGATTTCTGCCATGCTGCATACAAGTTCGCGAGATTTTTCCACAGCAAAGCTTGGAATAGTAAGGAATCTTTCATCCAGAATATCGAATGCATTGCTTTTGTTTTCTTCATTTTTTGATTTAATCGTCTTGATGGCAAGCTTTTCAATCCACGAGCAGAACGGCATCAGAATTACGGTTGAAACTATATTGAATACTGTATGCACAATAGCAATATAACCTGGATTTACTATGTCATTCATAATGGCAAAATTAAATACCGCATTTAGTGCATAGAATGCAACTGTCACAACAGCCACGCCTATCATTTTAATAGAAAGACATGAAAATGCCACTCGCTTTGATGCGATATTACCGGAAATCGAAGACAGGATAGGAGTGATTGTAGTACCTATATTTTGTCCCAGTATAATAGGGAAGGCAGTACTAAAGGAAATAGTACCTGTCATGGAAAGTGCCTGCAAAATACCAACAGATGCTGATGATGACTGGATAATTGCAGTAAGGATTGTACCTGTTAGGATACCCATGATAGGGTTTTGGAACATGATAAGAATTCTGGCGAATGTAGGGCTATCCTTAAGACCGCTTACGGCGTCACTCATGGCATCCATACCAAAGATTAGCACGCTGAAACCTATAAGAATAAGTCCTATATATTTGTGCTTATCCTTTTTGCTTGCCATTTGCAGGATAACGCCTATAATTGCAAGGATTGGTGTAAAAGACGAAGGTTTCAGAATTTTTATAATAAAGCTTTCGCCGGAAAGTGATGATAAGCTAAGTAGCCATGACGTTACCGTTGTGCCTATATTTGCACCCATTATGGTACTGATAGTTTGGCCCAAAGTCATAAGACCTGAGTTTACAAAACCAACCAGCATCACTGTGGTTGCTGAGGATGATTGGATGATTGCAGTTACAACAAAGCCAAGTAAAAAGCCTTTGATTCTATTAGATGTGAGCTTTGCCAGAATCATTTCGAGCTTACTGCCCGACAACTTTTTAAGACCGTCGCCCATTACGTCCATTCCATAAAGGAATAGAGCCAAACCTCCGATTAAACTTAACACCGAAAAAAAATCCATTTCACTTTCCTCCTTTTTTGTCCTTTGTAAGTTAAGAAATTTTTTTGTGTTTTTAAACTTCCATAATAATCGGCATTATCATCGGACTTCTCTTTGTCTGAGAATAGATGTATTGGTAAATGCCGTTTTTAAGAGAGTTTTTGATAGTTGACCAGTCGCACATTCTGCCGCGATTTGCGGTTTCGATAGCCTCCCTTGCAACATCTTTTATATTTTGCATTAAATCTTCTGATTCACGAACATAGACGAAGCCTCTTGATATAATATCAGGGCCGGTCACAATACGTCCATCCTCAGAGGAAATGGTGACAACCACTATAATCAAGCCGTCCTGTGCCAAAAGCTTACGGTCGCGAAGGACAATGTTGCCAACATCTCCTACTCCAAGACCGTCTACCAAAACCTTGTCGGCAGCTACAAGACCGGTAACTTCCGCACCTTTATGGCCTATTTCCAAGGTGCTTCCGTTTTGAAGGACAAAAGCCTTCTCAACGCCCATTTTTTCTGCCAGTTTGGCATGTAGCATAAGGTGTCTGTGCTCACCGTGAACCGGAATGAAGTACTTTGGCTTGGTAAGAGCCAGTATCATTTTCAGTTCTTCCTGACATGCGTGGCCGGATACGTGAACATCCAAAAGGGATTTGTAAATAACTTCTGCACCTATTTTAAACAGCTCGTTTATAACTTCAGATACAGCTTTTTCATTACCAGGAATTGGTGTTGCGGAAATGATGATTAAGTCGTCCTTGGTAATTTCTACTTTTCTGTGGTCTGAATATGCCATTCTTGTAAGAGCACTCATAGGCTCACCCTGACTGCCTGTTGTGATAATAACTATCTTCTCAGGCGGATACTTTTTGATATTGTCAAGGCTGATAAGAACTCCATCCGGTACAGTCATATATCCAAGCTGAACCGAA
>SVKH01000019.1 GCA_015068545.1 Oscillospiraceae bacterium | reverse complement strand
ATATGATGCGATAAGCGCCAGTGCAGTAAGTGCCGCAGAGCCTATTGCAAAGCCTTTTCCTGTTGCGGCAGTAGTGTTTCCTAATGAATCAAGAGCATCGGTGCGTTGTCTTACCTCTTCGCCCAATCCTGCCATCTGCGCTATTCCACCGGCATTATCTGCAACCGGACCGTAAGCATCGGATGCAAGGGTAATTCCGAGAGTGGACAACATACCAACAGCCGCAAGTGCAATGGCATAAAGTCCGGTGTGTGTGTTACCTGATCCACCTGCATAGAATGAAAGCAGAATGCACGCTGCGATAATAACTATCGGCAGAGCTGTTGACAGCATTCCCAGGCTCATTCCACTTATAATTATAGTAGCAGAGCCGGTTTCGGAAGTTTTAGCCAGATTTTTGGTCGGTGCGAAAGAGTCTGATGTGAAGAACTCGGTAGCTTTACCTATAAGCACACCCGCCAAAAGTCCCGATAAGATTGCAATATAAAGAGAAAGATTTTCCTTACCCATTATATAATATACAAGTGGAAATGCACCTATCGCTACAAGTACCGAGCTTATATTTGTACCCTTGGAAAGTGCGCTCAAAAGCTCCTTCTGAGTGGCATTTTCCTTAGTCTTTACGAAAAACAACCCGATTACCGACGCAATTATTCCCAAAACAGCCATAAGCATCGGAAGCGCTATGGCATTGATATTTCCAAATGCGGCAACACCCAGTGCACAGGCTGATACAATAGAGCCAAAATATGATTCGTAAAGGTCGGCGCCCATACCGGCAACATCGCCCACATTGTCACCAACGTTATCTGCTATAACAGCAGGGTTTCGAGGATCATCCTCAGGTATTCCTGCCTCAACCTTGCCTACAAGGTCAGCGCCAACGTCAGCGGCTTTGGTGAATATTCCACCGCCAACACGGGCAAAAAGTGCCATAGACGATGCGCCCATTCCAAAAGTTACCATAGCTTGTGCAATTTCGCTTACACTGCAGCCCAAAGCATATTTAAGAATAATAAACCACAGCGATATATCCAAAAGTCCAAGTCCTACAACAGAAAGTCCCATTACCGATCCGGCAGAAAATGCCACACCAAGTCCTTTATTCAGTGTTTGGGTACAGGCGTTTGCTGTACGCGCATTGGCTGTTGTTGCAATTTTCATACCGATGAATCCGGCAAGTGCGGAATAGAAACCACCGGTTACGAACGCGAATGGTATGTAAACCGATACCATTCCTAACGCAGAAAGCGCCAAAAGTATCAGGAACAGAGCGCCAAAAAAAATAGCTACTACCTTATATTGTCTTTTAAGATAAGCATTTGCTCCTGTTCTTATATATCCTGCCAGTTGCTTCATCCTATCAGTTCCTTCGGAATAGCCCATCACTTTTCTTGCCATAAAATAAGCAAAAAAAAGTGCAACTACGGCACCTGAAAGAGTAAGAAATCCTAATATTTTTTCCATAAATCACATTCCCTTCGGTTGTTAAAAATATAACGATTTCTTGTTATATTACCACGTTTTTGTACTTTTGTCAAGTTTTTTTACACTTTATTACGAATTTTGTACAGATCTCCACTACTTTTCCCGAAATAAAGCGACTTTTCCGTCTCCGCACTTTGAAGCTTCGGTAAAGTTTTAACTATTATAGTGTGATAAAAAGCAGGGCATCACCTCACACCCTCATCCAATTTTATTCCGCTAAAACTTTCCTTCTCCTCACCTATTGTCCACTGTAAAAAGTTCTACATTTACACTAAATTAAGAGACTTATAATGTAAAAACGACTAAAACTCCAGTTTTAGTCGTTTCAGTTTATTTTTCACATTGCATATAATAAATCAACCTCGTTGGATTAGAAGTAGATTAGTTCGTATACCCTTGATTTGTATTAATTTCTATTGTCTGTACGGATTCGTTCCAATTTACAGCAAAATCAAAAACCTCACCTAAATCACGCAACTTAATATAATTGTTACCATCAATGTTAAAAGCCATAAAAGTGGTCAACTTTCCATCAACAAATATTTTCTGGTTTGATATTTGCGGTTCCGTTTTAGAAGCGTATGAATTAACGACTAATTCTCCTCCAATGTTAGAGTATGCCATTTTTGACATAATCGCAACAGCATTATTATCACTATCCCAGCCAACGCTAATTTTTTTATTCGTGCCATTTATAGCAGAAGCAATATCCCTTAATTTAAAGTAATTATTCCCACCAATATTATATGCTGTGAAAGCTACCTCATTCCCATTAATCAATACTTTGCTGTTTGTAGGTGTAGCTACTGATATATCTATAAATGGGAAACCATTATCGTAAGCAAATGTTTCGGCATATGTTCCTTTATAACCATACAAATACAGCTTAGGCAATGGCTGTTTCGGAGTCCAACCATCATACTGATAAAACGGTTTTGAGTTCTTTAGATTATACTGTACATTTGAAAATGACTTTGGCAAAACAACCACTTCAAGATTATTATCATTTTTAAATACACATGATCCTATAGTGGTAACATTTTCGGGAATAATTACTGTTTTTAATAGATTACCACCGCCCAATATACCATTATATGCATCCGGTGAATTTTGGAACTCATCAACCGCTTTTCCAATATACACAGATTTTAGCTTTGGACAATTAGATAATTCTCCATTTCCACCAATACTTGAAGAGCATAATGTTTGGATATTATCACTCAATACCACAGTTTCTAGATTGTCACAATTTGTAAATACAGGGTTGTCTAATCTGTTTCCATAATAACCCTTTTTCTTTCCAAATATATGCACACTATCTGGAATATACATATCTACTAATGAATCGCAATTATAAAAAGCTCCTCCACCTATCTCCGTAACAGTATATGGTATTGTTAAATCAACTAAGTTAATACAATTAGAAAACGCATATGTTCCAATACATTCTAACCCATGTTCCAAATATACATTTTTTAGCATGGTACAATCTGCAAACATATTATCTGGTAATTTTTTTACATTTCCTGGTATTCGTATTTCCTTTAACTTATGACAATTTTTAAAATTAAAGTCCATAGTTTCAAGAGTGGATGGTAGTGTTATTTTTTCAAGTTTATCCTTAATTGTTCCTAAATAATCTCCTATAACTGACATCTTCATAGATACGCTTCTATATCCTTCCGGAATTATAATTTCTTCAACATTTTCACTAAAAATATTCCCTTTCAAGCCAACCACAGGGAAATTGCCAATCTGAGTTGGCAATGTCATTTTATCAGGACATACACCGTTATAGCCAATTATCGTAGCTTCATTTCCTGATATTTCAATTTCCCAATCACCAACAACCAAAGCATTCGCTGTCATTGGCAGCACAGACACCCCCAGTATTACAGTTATCAACAAGCTTACCATTTTTCTCATAAGTATTCTCCCTTTCTTTTAATGATCTAACCGCATCTTGTATTACTTTCTATTGTGAAAATCCTCTCATCTCCTTATAATTAAATTCAGTAATACAAGTTATAAACATTATAGCCCGTATACGGGCAATTGTCAATAAAAATCTTATATTTTATACTTAAAGAGCATAGTATATTAGAAGGAGGTCACTTTATTGATTGTCTTCACAAAATTATGGGAAACACTGAAAACCAAGAATATTTCACAATATCAATTAATAAAAAAATACGGTTTCAGTACTGGTCAACTGGACAGGTTAAGAAAGAATCAGAATGTAAATTCTTATACTTTAAACTCCTTATGTGAAATTCTGGACTGTCAGCTTGGTGATATAGCAGAATATAAAAAAGACGAAACAAATTAGACACATCGTTACCTTTTTCTAAGAACGATGTGTCTAATTTGTTTATATTAAATTTCAATAATATTCCTACTTCACACTATCTATTACTCAATCAGCTATTGACACAATTTAAATATAGACACCTCCCTTCGGTAGGTGTCGAAAACAACCGCCGTCGTCTCTCTTGCTACGATCACATTATAGCATGGTCAGCCTCTTATGTCAATCAAAGTTATATGAACTGATTCACATTGTAATTATACGCATCTTCCTCCAGAAAAACGGATAAAACTCACAATATTTTAACCATTTTTTAGGTCTATTACACTCATACCATGTTCTATACAATAGCAAAAAAACAGGGCACAGACTTACCATAGTTCTGTGTCCCGATTTTGATTATTCTTCATAAAGTTCGTCTGCGTTTCCGCCAAAGTACTCGTAGGCGAAAATCAACTGCTTATCCACAAGCTCCTCAAGTACATAGAAGCTGTTTTCTATTTTCACCTGAGTGGAAATGTCCAGTACTCCGTATGGGTACAGGCCGTTTGCCCCTTGAAAATCTCTTACGGCTTTTTCCAGCTCTTCATCAAAGTTCTCGTCCAATTTTCCTTGGTACAAGCCCATTATATAAAGTCTTTCCTTTGCCGCAAATACATTTGGCGATGTTTCGCCAACCTTTGGCTTGGTCTTATAGTCAAAGGTGCTGTACTTTGTTATATCAATTCTTTTTGTTGTATTATCTATCTGCTCATGAGGCTCAATACCGCCACCATTAATATCCATACCGTTTCTGGTAAAATACCTGCCTGTGGTTACCTTAAAAGCAGAGCCGTCATATAACTGGAACATCTGCTGAATAACGCCTTTACCATAGCTTTTTTCGCCTATCAATATGCCTGCTTCACTATCCTTTAAGGCACTTGCAATCACCTCTGCGGCAGATGCTGTGTTTTTATCAATCAATACCGCAAACTCGTATTCTGATTTTTCCAGTTCCGATTCAAAAACCTCATTTTCCTCTTCGTTACGGTAAACTGTGCTGCAAATAACACCCTTTGGAACGATACTATTGGCAACGTTTATGGCAGAAACCAAATAACCGCCCGGATTTCCTCTTAAATCCAGTATGATTTTTTTAACACCGGCTTCATTAAATTCTGACAAAACGTCAAAAAATTCGGTATCGGTTTTGGAAGCAAAATTCAATATCTCGATATAACCGATATTGCCCTTTAGGATAACTCCCGTTACGGTTGTACCGGTAACTTCCTGACGAGTTATGGTTCGGTCAAATTCTGTATCACCACGAAGGAAAGTGATAGTAACGTCTGTTCCTAATTCTCCTACCACCATATCCTGTACTTTATCCACGCTTTCGCCCTTGACATCAACACCGTTTACCTTGCTGATTCTATCCTCCGGAAGAATTCCGGCAGCTTCGGCACCTCCGCCTTCAACTACGCTCATAACGGTAACATAGTCACCCATTTTTTGAATAACTACGCCTATACCGTACACGATATGGTCAATGTTCTTGTTGAAAAGCTCATATTCCTCCGGTGTATAAAACTCGCTGTATTCATCCAGACTTGCAAATGCCGCCTTTATCAGCTCGTTGGCAAGCTCCGGCCTTTTTTCCATAACCTTTTTAAGAGCCTCGTCCATTAGGTATTCCCCTGTAACACTATCGTCTATGTACAGGTTTGCGGCATAATTTGAAAGCATTTCAAATTCGTCATAAGCCGCATACTCCTCTGCCGACACCATATGCCCAAACAGCATGATTCCTGACAATACCAGTGAAAAAATTTTAGTTCTTTTCATTTTTTCTTCCTTTCAGTAATTCATAAATTCTTCGGGATTTAAAGTTTCCCGACAAATGCACTGATCAGTTTCCTTCCACCCGAATATCCAAGCGCACATCGTTATGAATCTCGCTGGAATCCATTATGAGAATGTAGGAAAAATCCACTCTTCCACCTTCTTGGCTAAGATTATTATCAATCATTTCCGTTTTTAGTTTTATATTCATTTCTCCGTAGGGCATACGGTATATAAACTCCGTAGTCTTGCCTAATTCGTATTTCATAACACTTTGAAATTCTCCCATACGACGCATGGTAATATTCCTATCTTCTACCTTTAAAAGGACTCTGGAATTTCCCATCCCCATTTCGGAATGCTCTTTATAAGTAATGAAAAAAGCTCCGTCCTTCCGGTAAAAATTTCCTCCTGAAACAAACTCTATTCTATCTGTTTCTCCTCCACCACTTTGGTTATTCACCAAGGTTATGGTAGCGTTCTCTTTAATATCTTTCAATATCTATCTTCTCCACTCTGCCGTCAATTTTCTTTTCTAAAAACAAACCGCCCAAACTTTCAAAGCTGTCAATATCGTCACTTACAAAGAAGTCCGTTTCACCCTTTTGACAGCCTGCTATCATCATTTCGTTTTCGGCAAACATCTTCTTTACGGACTTTGCCACTTCGGCACCTGCGTCTATGAGAGTAACATTTTCTCCCATGTATTCACCTATCACCTTTTTTAGTAGTGGATAATGGGTGCATCCCAAAATCAGGGTGTCTACGCCTTCTGCCTTTATATCCTGCAGGTATTCCTCTGTTACCAGCCTTGCCACCTGAGTTTCAAAATGACCGTTTTCCACCAATGGCACAAAAAGCGGACAAGCCTTTTGATAAGTTACAGCATCCGGCATCAGGTTTTTTATCACCTTTTCATAGGCACAGCTTTTTATAGTGCCGGAAGTGCCTATTATACCGATTTTTTTATTTACGGTGGCATCTACCGCAGCATTTGCCGCTGCATCCACCACTCCTATAATAGGCAGGTCGTATTCGTCTTTGATAACAGGCAACGCAACCGAGCTTGCTGTACCACAGGCTACCACAATCACCTTTACATCCCTGCTCAAAAGGAAATTTACATCACTTTTTGAGTACTTTATGATGGTCTCCTTTGAACGGGTACCGTATGGCACTCTGCCGGTATCGCCAAAATACACAATGTTTTCATTGGGAAGCTCTTTTGAAATCTGCTTAACGGCAGTGAGTCCGCCAAGTCCCGAATCAAAGACACCAATACTTCTGTTATCCATCATTTTACCCTTTCAAGTCCCAGTTCTATCAGTTTATCCAAAAGGTCACTATATCCAAGTCCTGCTGCATCCCATAATTTTGGGTACATACTTATATCGGTAAAGCCGGGCATGGTGTTTATTTCGTTTAAGACTATTGAACCATCCTCATATTTTACAAAAAAGTCCACTCGTGAAAGTCCCATTCCATCCAGTGCCTTAAATGCACGAATGGCATATTCTTGTATTTTCTTCGTAGTTTCGCTGTCAATATCCGCAGGGATTTGAAGCTTGGTGGATGCATCGTTATACTTTGCATCAAAATCGTAAAACTCCACAGTAGGCACAATCTCACCTACAACCGCAGCAGCAGGATTTTCGTTTCCCAATACAGAGCACTCCACCTCATGACCGTCTATATTCTCTTCTACAAGAATCTTTCTGTCATACTTTGCCGCATTTTCCAGTGCAGCTACCAGTTCCTCTCTGTTATGTGCCTTACCTACACCCACCGATGAGCCTGTGTTACAAGGCTTTACAAAGCATGGATAGCCAAGCTTTTCCTCTATTTCCTTTATGCGTTGGTCACGGTTATCACTTGTTTTAACTACAACCCAGTCTGCCTGCGGAATGCCTGCGCTGGCAAATACTATTTTGGAATAGGCTTTATCCATTCCGTTTCCTGAAGCAAGCACGCCCATACCAACATACTTTATGTTTGCCAGTTCCAAAAGGCCCTGAATAGTTCCATCCTCACCGTATTCACCGTGAAGAACAGGGAACACAATATCGGGATGAATCTTGCTGATTCCGTTCTCGTCAAATACAAGCACAGCTCTATCCTTAGCATCCGGCGAAATGATAGCTTTTTTCTTATTTTTTGTATCCTGTTCCCATTCTCCGCCTTTGATATTTTTAACGTCTCCTGTGTACAGGAACCATTCTCCGTCCTTAGTAATTCCTATAACGGAAATATCATACTTATCCTTGTTAAGGTTGTTAATCACCGACGTTACCGATTTTCTTGAAATCTCATGTTCCGGCGACTGACCACCAAAGATAACGCACACTTTAGTCTTTTCCATTTATTTTACACTCCTTCTGAGCTTATTCAAAATCTCTTCAAACCAGATGGGAAGTTCTGCGGAAAACTCCATATATTCCCCTGTTTTAGGATGGTCAAATCCAATAGTTTTTGCAAACAGAAGCTGTCCTTCTGTCTTTATTTTCTCCTTGGCAATGCCATAGGTTTTGTCACCAACAAGGCTGTGACCTATGGACGCCATATGCACCCTGATTTGGTGCGTTCTGCCCGTTTCCAATATACATTCTAAAAGTGTATATCCGTCAAAGCTCTCCAGTACATTATAGTGGGTAACTGCTTCTCTTCCACCTGATACCACCGCCATTTTCTTGCGGTCCTTCGGGTTTCTGGCGATAGGCTTATTCACAGTTCCGCCTTCCTTTACCTTGCCATTTACAAGGGCATAGTATCTGCGGTTTGCCTTTCTTTCCTTTAGCTGCCGAGACAGCTTTATATGTGCATCGTTGTTTTTCGCTACTATCAAAAGACCTGCTGTGTCTTTATCAATTCTATGCACAATTCCCGGTCTTATAACCCCGTTAATCTCCGAAAGTTCATCTCCGCAATGATGCATAAGAGCATTCACAAGCGTTCCGGAGATATTTCCCGGTGCCGGATGCACCACCATTCCCTGCGGTTTATTAACCACAATAACGTCCTCATCTTCATACACAATATCAAGAGGAATATCCTCCGGCAAAACATCTACAACTTCCGGATCCGGCAGGTCTATTTCTATTATTTCTTCATCCTTTGGCGCGTACTTTTTCTCTACCGTTTTTCCGTTTATTTGTACCAGTCCTTGGCTGCATAGCTGCTGAGCATAACTTCGTGAAATCTCCTCACACATCTGACTGATGTACTTATCAATCCTCAGTCCCTCCGGATTGCTCACCTTCAGAATCAACTTCTCCATTACTTTCCTCTTTTTCATAAAACATCACATATACTATTAACAAAAACGCACCGAATACGATGGAAATATCCGCTATGTTAAACACAGGAAATTCCATAAAAGACGTGGATATAAAGTCCACCACATATCCACGGAAAATTCTGTCTATTGCATTGCCGAAAGCTCCGGCAAAGAGCAGGGTAAGTGCGGTTTTCATAAGGTTGTGAGTTGGTTTATTCTTATACCAATATACCAGTACGCCAATGCAAAACAAAACTGAAACTATGCCCAAAAAAACAGTATTGCCCGACAAAATAGAAAACGCCGCACCTGTATTTTCCACATAAACAAAGTCGAACAAATACGGTATAACGCTAACCGATTCTGTTCTGCCCAAAAACATAGTAACCAGTATTTTCGCAATCTGATCAAGGGCTACTATTGCCCCTGCGATAACAAGCCATATTAACATTATCAAAATCTCTCCAATTTACAATTAACCTATTTTTTATTATATCACATTATGCAAAAAAAGAAAAGGTGTTTTTCACCTTTTCTTAATTTTTTTATTTATTATGCAGAAAATAACTACGCTTTGAGTTGTTTTTTCCGAAATAACAATGTTGTGTTACTATGACCGCAGGCGTAGTTATATCAAGAGCTTTTTATTTTGTAAGCTTTTTAACACAGTCTGCACAAATTCCGTCAAAGCCTTCTATTGTGCCAACAGTTTCACTTCTTACCCAGCATCTTCCGCACTTCTCATGCTGAGACGCTATAACGCTAACCTTACAAACCTCGCCTTCAGCTGCATTTTCTGCTTTATCTGCTGTTTCTACGCCAGCTTTTGAAGTGATGAATATTTCCGCAAGCTCAGCTTCCATAGATTTTAAGAAATCGTACATTTCGCCGTCTGCGTAAACTGTAACCTCAGCATCTAGGGATTTTCCTATTAGCTTTTCGTTTCTTGCCGGCTCCAATGCTTTGTTAACGTCATTTCTAGCTGCAATTATCTTATCCCACTTTGCAGCCAGTTCTGCGTTTTCGTATTCTGCTACAACCTTTGGCATAGTGTTAAGCATTACGCTGATTTCGTCATCGCTGTCTGCATGAGGCATAAATTTCCAAATCTCCTCTGATGTATATGCAAGCACCGGTGCCAAAAGCTTTGTAAGGCTATCCAGTATAATATACATAGCACTTTGTGCAGAACGACGTTCTGTTGAAGTTGGCTTTTCGGTGTAAAGTCTTGACTTTAGTACGTCAAGGTAGAAGTTTGAAAGGTCAACTATACAGAAGTTAAGTATAGCGGAATATAGTGTGTGGAATTCGTAATCTTCGTAAGACTTAATAGACTTTGCCACAACTTCATTAAGCTTTAAAAGTGCCCATTTATCAATTTCCAGCATATCTGAATATGCTACCATATCTGTATTTGGGTTAAAGTCATTGATATTTGAAAGAATATATCTTGCGGTATTTCTTATCTTTCTGTAACCTTCGGAAAGCTGCTTTAATGAATCCTGACTCATACGCATATCGGTACGGTAATCTGCCGATACAACCCATAGACGAAGTACGTCTGCACCGAATTTATCAACAATCTCCTGAGGCATGATTACATTACCCTTTGACTTGGACATCTTTCTGCCTTCGCCATCCTGTATCATACCGTGAGTTACAACTATTCTGTAAGGAGCTTCCTTTTTAACTGCAATGCTGGTTAAAAGCGAAGACTGGAACCAACCTCTGTACTGGTCGTTACCTTCAAGGTATAGATCTGCCGGCCATACCAGATCATCTCTTGCCTCGCAAACTGCAAAGTGAGAAGAACCGGAATCGAACCATACGTCCATAATATCCTTTTCCTTAGTAAAGTCACTGCATCCGCATTCGCACTTTGTTCCCTGAGGAATAATATCGTTTGCATCCAGTTCCCACCATTTATCAGGACTTTGCTCTGTAAACAGCTTGGAAACTGCCTTTATAGTATCGTCATTGATAATTTCCTTGCCACAATCCTTGCAGTAGAAAATCGGGATTGGTACACCCCATGTTCTCTGACGTGAAATACACCAGTCACTTCTGTCCACTACCATGGACTTGATTCTGTCTTCACCCCATTCAGGAATCCAACGAACACCTTCGATAGCACGAACTGCATCATCTTTTAAAGCATCAACAGATGCAAACCATTGGTCTGCCGCACGGAAGATAATAGGATGATTACATCTCCAGCAGTGTGGGTATTGGTGAACTATTTCCTGAGAAGCTACAAGTGCGTTATCTGCCTTTAGTTTTTCCAGAATTTTCTCGTTTGATTCTTCGTAGTAAAGTCCGGCAAATTCGCCAGCTTCTTCTGTTTGATATCCCTTATCGTCAACAGGAACAACTATTTCAAGCTGCGGATACTTTTGGCAGACAATATAGTCCTCTGCACCAAAGCCCGGAGCTGTATGAACACAGCCTGTACCTGCATCCAATGTAACGTGATCACCCACTATTACCAATGACTCGCGATCTAAGAACGGATGCTGACAAGTGATAAGCTCAAGCTCTGCTCCCTTAAATGTCTTTACTGTTTCATAATCGCCTTGGATACCTGCCGCTGCAACAACTGTTTCGATAAGCTCTGTTGCAAGCACATAAATATCTCCGTTTGCGAACTTAACCAAAGAATACTCAAGGTCAGGATTTACACAAACAGCAAGGTTACCCGGCAGTGTCCAGGTAGTAGTTGTCCATATTACAAAGTAAACATTGCTAAGTCCTTCAAAAAGACCGTTATCATTTTTAACTGCAAATTTAACGTAGATTGAAGTTGTCTTATCCTCTGCGTATTCAATTTCTGCTTCTGCCAAAGCGGTTTCGCAGTGTGGACACCAGTAAACCGGCTTTAAGCCTTTATAGATAAGACCTTTCTTTGCCATTTCGCCAAAAACTTCTATCTGCTTTGCGACAAAATCATTGGCAAGTGTCAGGTAAGGATTGTCCCAATCGCCCAAAACTCCAAGCCTTTTAAACTGTTCCTTTTGATTTTCCACGTGAGATTTTGCAAATTCACGGCAAGCTTCACGGAACTTTACAGGGCCTGCCGCATGACGGTTAATGCCCAACTTTTTGATAGCTTGTTGCTCGATTGGCAGACCGTGAGTATCCCAACCAGGGACATACGGACTGTAAAACCCTTGAAGATTTTTATAACGGACAATAATATCCTTTAGAATCTTATTAAGAGCATGGCCCATATGAATATCACCGTTTGCATACGGAGGGCCATCATGAAGAATAAACGGAGTTTTACCCTTATTCTTCTCTTTTAATTTATTGTAAAGGTCAATCTCTTCCCAGTATTTTAATGTTTCAGGTTCTCTTTGAGGTAGGTTACCTCTCATAGGGAAATCTGTTTGCGGAAGATTAACCGACTGAGTGTAATCCTTGCAATTTTCGCACATATTAGTTATTCCTTTCTATAAACCAATTTAGGGCTGTAAAATAGTCCGGAATGCAAAAAGATGATAATATATAAGCCATCTTCCTTTGCTATGGATAAACTAAAGCGCCTTGACGAAGCAATATTCTAACTATCCAAGGTTTCGCCTTGGTGGCTTTATCCATTCCAAACGATTTTCCATGCCCCTAAAAGAGGAGAAGCATTTTACATCTCCCTGTTATTTTACTCCATTTTGTCCAACATTTCAAGTAGTCCGGAACAAATTCCTTTAATTCTTGTTTTATATCCGTTAACTTCGTTTTGGACAATCTTCAGCTCGTTCTTCTTTTCCTGAATGTCATGGTCTATCTGACGGTACATATTTTCGGATTTTGACTGAGCTTCGTTTACTATAACATTTGCCTTTTCTGCAGCACTCTTTTTAATGTCCTCGGCAGCTGTCTGCGCCAAAACGATAGATTGCTGAAGAGTAGCTTCCATAGCCTTATACTGCTCTACGGAACGGTCTAGCTGTCTTACCTTTTCCTTAAGCTCGGCATTCTCCTTATATAGTTTTTCGTAATCCTTTCCTACCAGATCCAGAAAATCATCAACCTCATCAGCATTGTAACCTCTGAGCTTCACTTCAAAATCCTGTCTTTGAATATCAATAGGTGTTAGCATATTTATATCCTCCTATAAAAATCTTTCTACATCAATATGTAACCTTCCGCTTCTGGTGGTTCCGCCAAAACTAACTATTCTGATTCTGCCGTATCCCTTTATAGAAAGCAGGTCATTTTCCTTTAACTGATCATCACGTCCGGAAACAGGCTCGTGATTCACCTTAACGTTGCCGAGAGCTATCTCCTTTTTCATATCACGACGGCTTTTGTGAGTAACAGCAGCCACCACAGCATCAATTCGTCTGGATGCGGCAACAACATCCATAATAACACTTCGTTTTTCCGGAACAACTACTGCATCCATATCTATAAGCTCTACCCTTACACCGCAGGAAGCAATTTTGGTAAGGTTGCTTGCCAAAAATTCCGATATATCCTCCGATACATAAACGTAAGCTCCGGAATCACGAACAAGAATGTCTCCAATCTTGTTTCGGTCAATACCCAAGGAAAGTATGGTCCCAAGGTAATCTCTGTGGCCTATTGGCACGTTGTATTTTTTATGAATATCCAGCACTTTTATAGGGAAAGCACTTCCCTGTGCAGTTTCATATTCCGGAAATGCGCCGAACATCTTCCATTCCGCGTCATCATAGCCGCCGTACAGCATAGTATTTGCTACGGGAGCCTTTAGAATTTCTCTTTGCCCACGCTCATCCAAAAACTTGGAAAATCTGGGAGAATTGTATTTCTCACACAGTCTGCAAACATCCTGCACGTGTTTTACAAAAATATCTTGATCCATCAAGTTATCTCCTAAATAATAAGGCGGAGTAAAATCCGCCTCATTTCTTAATTATTTAAACATACTCCAATCAAGCCCAATACCTGATTTATCCTTTAAGAAATCGCCGGCAATATCGAAGGATGAAGGTGTAGCAACAAAAATGCCGCCGGATACCTTCTGAATGTCTCCACCTAAGCCGTAGACTGTTCCTGCAATAAAGTCTACCACTCTTCTTGCTTCCTCAGGATCTAGTCCGCCTACATCCAATATAACAGGACGTCTTTGCTTTAATTGGTCTGCAGCCTCGGTAGAATTATTGAAGCACTTAGGCTTAATAACCATAATGCGAGGTGTATTAGACTGCTTGTCGAGAGGAATAACCTTGTTTTTTCTGCTGAAAAAGCTTGGTTTTTCTTCAAATTCTTCTATTTCTTCGTCTTCGTATTCGTAATCTTCTTCGTAATCAACGTCACCAAAGCCTACAAAATCTTTAACAGCATCTACAAATCCCATTTTAATAAATTCCTCCCAAACTTAATTTTATTTCGAATAATCACGATCCCCAAATATAGCCGTGCCAACACGAACCATATTTGAACCTTCTTCTATGGCGAGTTCAAAATCTCCACTCATACCCATAGACAGAAATTTCATATCAATATTATCGTATTTATTCTTTGATATGTCAATAAATTTGTTATTTATGTCACGAAATTGTAATCTATTTGACATTCCCTTGTCAATTTTCGCCAGTATTGTCATTAAACCGCAAACTTTAACTCTTTTCAAGGTTTTTGCATACTCCAGCATATCATCAACTTCATCTATGGATATGCCAAACTTGGTTTCCTCACCTGACATATTCACCTGAATTAGGATATTGATACTGTCTACGTCGTGCTTTTCTGCCTGACGCTCTATCTCCTCCATAAGCTTTTGCGAGTCTACCGAGTGTATCATATGCACCTTGTCTATAATGTACTTTACCTTATTGGTCTGCAAATGCCCTATAAGATGCCATCTGACACCCTTTTTCACAAGGTCATACTTTTCCATTATTTCCTGAACCTTATTCTCTCCAATGTCGGTTACTCCGCATTCTATCGCCTCGTTTATAGCCTCCGCCGGATGAGTCTTGGTCACCGCAATCAGAGTAATATCCTCTGCTCTTCTTCCGCTTTTTTCGGCTGCATCGGCAATTCTTTTTCTTATTTCCGACAGGTTATTTTCTATTGACATCACTTTTCTCCCACTACTATGTTATCGTATTCCCTTATCAGGTTTCCTGTTCCTGATGCAGAATTTATTATCACGTTCTGCGCTGCAGTATCGGTATAGACCACGCTACATGGCTTGAATACCTGTGAGTTTCCGTTACGGACTATTACACCCTTTTCTCCCTTTTCATTTATACGGATGGCAGAGATTGGGATTCGGTAACCCTCATAACTCTTTAGTATCAATTCCACTCCGCTGTGCCTTAAGGAGAATACTCCTTCCTGATACTGCTCACACTTTACTACAACTACGTTTCTGCCCACGGCAGAACTCTCCGAGGAGATGTACTCTACAACAGCATCCGCTTCTATTCCCGGTATTTCGTCAAATCTGACCTGAACCTTTCTGCCAATCTTCAGTTCTCTTGCCACTTCGCTGTCTACCGCCGTCACCACATACCAAGTGTAGTTATTTACAACTTTACATACTGCTTCTTGGTCTGTTCCTTCCTGTTCCTTCACTACTTCCGCAAGGTTAAGGTAATCCTCCAGACTGTACTTCAGCACTGCAGAAGGAGTAAGAACATCCTCAAGTCCATCTACATTTTTGGAAAATACTCCTGACATCTGGGAATATATATCACGTTTTCCGCTTTTTATGCTGGCCTCCAGCTGCCACTTTCTGCTTTTTAGGTCATAAAGGTTTCCGGTTTGAACATATTTACTGTCCCCTGTGACAATGGCGTTTATCTGAGCCTTGTACTCTCCTATTTTTTCAAGGTCTCCGTCCTTTGCAGCTTTTAGGATATTTTTCCTGATGTTTTCTAT
>SVKH01000018.1 GCA_015068545.1 Oscillospiraceae bacterium | reverse complement strand
ACCATTAGCCACTGTGGACGCATGGCGCAGAATCAGGCCAAAGGTGGTAGTTTCGGAGCTTACTAAGCCACTATTTGCATATTTTAAGATACCTTCAGGGACACTTAGCTTACCATTGGGAGAAGCCGTTTTTTCTAAGGCAATTCCTCTTATATCCGATGCGGAAGAACAGTATCAAAGGCTTTTATGGGAATTTGAAAGCGGGGAAAGAGCGCTGTATATAGACGATGCCGCTATCAGGGATGACAAGGCGTTGCCGGAAAAGAGGCTGTATCGCCTTATAAATCAGGAAAACTTATTCTCGGATTGGACTCCTGAGATAAGAGAAACAGCTATAATAAACGGACTGGACGAAATATTCCGCAGAATTGAGTTTAATTCGGGTCTTGCTTACGGAACGCTGTCAAGAATTTCCGACACAGATAAAACAGCGGAGGAGGTAAGGGCATCAAAGCAAAGAAGCTATGCCAAGGTTACGGAGATTCAGGGCTCTCTGAAAAATGCATTATGTGACCTTGTATATGCTATGGATGCACTTTGCGACCTGTATTTTCTTTCTAAAAAGGGAGAATATGACATTACTTTCGAGTTTGATGACAGTATTATTGCTGACCGAAACAGGGAATTTGACGAGAGAGTTGCGCTGCTTGATGCAGGAGTTATTTCAATGGAAGAAATGCGAGATTGGTATTTTGGTGTAAGGAAAGGAGAACAGAAACGTGATTGAAGAGATAATGAAAATTTTACCTGATATTTCCGAAGAGGAAAAGGAAGCGGTACTTAAAATTCTGGAAAGTGAGTACGAAAAGGGAAAGCAGGATGCAAAGTCGGAGTATGAAAAAATGGATTTTGATCAGGCTTTGTCTTCGCGACTTTCGGATAGCGGTGCCTTGTGCGAAAAGGCGACGATTGCTGTCATGGATATGGAAAACGTTGTATTTGAAAACGGCGAATTTTTGGGACTTGACGAAGAAATAGAAAGAGTAAAAGCTGAGTACGCATTCCTATTTAAGCAGGAAGTCCCTCATTTTTCCACCGGAGACGGCATGGAAGATGAACAGGATATATCTGCCCTTAATTACATGGAAAGACTAAGACTATTTAAGGAAAATCCTGACCTATACAAATTAAGAATGAATAAATAGCCGAAAGTTCGGCTTTTGGACCTTTTCCCGTAGGGGACAGCAAGGCTGGAAAAAGAAGGTCTTTATTTATTATATCCTTAAATTGCCGAATATGAGAGGGAAACGAGTTACCTAAAAACCGGAAAAGAGCAATTATAAGGATCGCATTATAAAAACAAATTTAAAGAAAAAAAGGAGAAAGAATTATGGAAATGACAAGAATTGCAGATTTAGTAAACCCTGAGGTTATGGCTGATATGATTTCAGGAAAAATTGACAAGAAAATCGTGGTAGCGCCTTTTGCTAAGGTGGACAAGACTTTGGCAGGCGTTGCAGGTGACACTATCGTGGTACCGCAGTATTCCTACATTGGAGACGCTGACGATGTGGCAGAAGGTGATGAAGTTGGTACAACCAAGCTTATTACTACAACAACCGAGGCTACTATTAAGAAGGCTATGAAGGCTGTAGAGCTATCAGATGAAGCAGTTTTGTCCGGTTACGGTAACCCTATCGGCGAAACAAATAATCAGCTTGCTCTGGCTATTGCGGCTAAGGTGGACAATGATGCTATGGATGCTTTGCAGACAGCTTCTGTTGTATATGAGGACGATGGCATTATTTCCTATGACGGAATTATAGACGCCATAGATAAGTTTGGCGAAGAAGTGAATTGCCAAAAGGTTATCTTTGTGCATCCTACACAGCTTACTCAGCTAAGACATGATCCTGACTTTATTTCTTGCGAAAAGTATTCAGGTGAAGTAGTTATGACAGGTGAAATAGGCATGATCGCTAACACAAGAGTAGTTCCTTCTAAAAAGGTTCCTTTGGTAGAAGGTAAGTATATTTGCCCTATCGTTAAGCTAGACTTTGACGCAGAAACAGAGGATGAAACTCCTGCTCTTACAATTTACCTAAAGCGTGATACAAACGTGGAAGTGGAAAGACAAACACTAAAGAGAGTGACAGATATTTCTGTTGATAAGTTCTACACAGTTGTTCTTTCTAACGAAAGCAAGGTTGTACTGGCTAAGTTTGACAGCGTTGGTGAATAATTATGAGACCGAATTATTCTGATTATCAACTGCTTTTCGGGGATTTTACCAAAATCCCCGAAAGTGGATTTGACAGGTGGATGATAAGAAGCATTGGAGAGATTAACCGATACTTGTGCCGTCCTCTTGAGGAAATAGAGGAAGAGGATAAAAATTTGTGTATCTTTGAAGTGGCAGAATGTCTTTATCTTGCAGAGGAGAACAGAGGAATAAAGGCAGAGAACACCGACGGATACTCTGTTTCCTATGCAGAAACAGGCATAGATATTATGCCGATACTCAGGAGATATCTGCCTAAATATCTTTACAGAGGTGTTGATTTATGAGGTGTGACAGTTTTGTTACTTTGTGGCATTTTGACGAGGAAACAGGCAGATATCGCAGAGAAATATACCCTGCCAGAGTATACTTTGAAGGAAGACTTTCTAAAAGTGGAGTAAAGCAGGATAGCTTTTATAGCGGTGCAAGAGGTTTTGTAAGAATACCTGCATCCTTCGGTGTTAAGGTAAGTCTTGGAGATTACATACGCCGTGGCAGATGCTTTGATGCAGGTCCTGACAGAATCGAGGATTTGAAGGTGTCAAAAATCACCGATAACCGTTTTGGGCATAATCCGCATATAAAAATATTCTGCGGTAGGGCATCAGAAAGGAGCTAGTCAATGATTTTAAATGCACTTTTAGAATTTTTTGAAAGCTGTCCGTATATTGCGGATAGAAAAGTTTCGGTGAACTATTTAGGTCATACGGCAAACTGTGCAAGCTTAGAGGCTATGGGCGAGTACTCTGTGATAAAAAAGTACTATGACGGAAAGGGTGTTTACTCTCAGGATTTTGCATTTTCTATTAGATGTGGATTTGACGGGAATGTTGCACTGAACCTTCGTGATTCTGAGCTTATGGAGCGTTTGTGCCTATGGATAGAACAGCAAAATGCAATAGGCAATATGCCGTGCCTTGCAGATGGATATTCCGCGTTAAAGCTTAAAATTATTAAAATGCCATATTTGTATGAAAGCTCAGTTCAAGGTGCGAGAATGCAGATTGAATTTAGCTTGATTTATAAGGAAGTTTAAAAAAAGGAGGTAGTGTTATGGTTAAAAGAAGTGAGAAGCTGGCTTTTATAAAGGTCAGACAAGGTGACGAAGATGTATATATGAGGATGAAAGATTTTACCGAGCTATCGGTGAGTGCAAATCCAAAGGAATACACAAGAAAGTACATTGATGAGGAAATGGAAAGAAGTGCTGTGGTTGCTTATCAGCCTACAATTTCCTATAAATTTGATTATGACAGTCAAAGCGCAGTACACGATGTATTCTTGAATGTATCGGAAAAAGAGCTTGTTGGCGAGGATACAGTTTGTACCATTTGCATAGTAGACTTATCAAGGGAAGCTGAGGAAGGATACTATGCTGTAACAAGAGATTTTTATATCATACCCGATTCTGAGGGTAACGATCCGGATACTTACACTTATTCGGGAAACTTAAAGGCAGGAAGTAAGAAGGTTTTCGGTTATGCTACGTCGGATGACGAATGGCAGACCATGACATTTGTGGCATGAGCTTTTTAAGCCAGCCGCTAAGGTCCTCTTTGGAAGTATGCGGAAAAGAGTATGCCATAAATACTGATTTTCGTGTCTGGCTCAGAATCTATGATATTTTGCAGGATAAAGAGAGTAGCGCAAAAAAGTTGACGGCAGGAATTGTAATGTGCTTTAAGGGTGGAGTACTTCCACCCTCATTTTCTGCCACGGTAGAAGCAATGAGTGATTTCCTTTTTGGGGAAAAGACAGAGAAACGCGATTTTATACCGCAAAAAAAGCGAAAAAAGCAAAAAAAGCTTTTTGATTTTTCTAAGGATTCTGAGCTGATTTACGCATCTTTTATGTCAGACTACGGTATAGACCTTCATCAAGAGGGTATGCACTGGCATAAGTTTTTGGTACTGTTTAAGCATTTGTCAAAGGATACACCTTTTATGCAGGTTCTAGCAATAAGAAGCATGAATCCTGCTGACATAAAGGACGCTAAAATGCGAAAAGAATTGGTGAAAAAGCAGAGGATATATGCCCTTGAAGCTCCTGAGGATTTTGCAGAGGAGCTGTTTAGACTAATATAAGAAAGGGGTGATACGGTGGATAAGAATTTGAAGGATGAGCTGTTTTCGGATAAGAGAACCAATGTGATAAAAAACTGGGCAAAGGAAGTTATTGGTGAGGTAAAGAAGGCGTTTGGATTAAATTCCGGTAAAAGCTTGATTCGAGAAGAAGTGGGGAAAGTGTTGTCGTCAGAGCTTGGAAATGGACTGACTGCTAACATGAAAGAGGTAGTGGATGCTTTTAAATCCGCAAAGACTCAGCTTGACTATCAGCGAAAGCTTGACCTGATAAGCGAAGAACAGTATTACGAAGGACTGGAAGAATTAAGAGACAGGTATTTTGCTGCAGGATCGGAGGAATGGGCAAAATACACAGTAGAGATATATAAATACCAGAAAAGTGTCTTGGAAAACGAAACAAAAACCATTACCCAGATTTACGATACTGTTGCTGATTATGCCGAGATGAAGATGCGGGAAATTATAAATAAGCACAATAGATTTTCGCAGGCACTCACCGACTACGGCGGTATTTTTATGCGAAATACCGTATATATGAACGGTACGAAAGATACATACTATTCTACCCGTGATATGAATAGGGACATACAGGACGTAAAGTCGTATGCGGCACGTCTTTCCCAGCTAAAAGAGTTACTCTCAGGGAGCAGTATTTCTACTGATGCCATGCGAGGGTTTTTAGAGGAAATAAACGGCATGGGTATCGCCGAAGGGCTTTCCTTTATGAACTACCTTTTTGCAAACGGAAAAGAAAATGCGATTGCTTACGCAGGACTTTGGGAGGAAAAGGCAAAGCTGGGAAAGCTGTATGGTGATGAGTTTTACAAGGATGAATACGAAGAAACAGCAGGAGAAATTGCAAATGTTTTAAAAGATGCGCTGGAGGATGCAGGATTTAGCGTGCCGGAAAGTTTTTTCGAAAGCGGAAAGCTTTCGGCGGAAAATTTCACCAACGGATTTTTGGAAGAGCTGGAGCGCAGAATGGTGGATGTGAGGGAAAGAATCTCCCAGATAGGAGTGGATGCAAGTACTGTATTTGAAAGAGGAAGCGCTCATCATACCACCACAAACCAGTATAACATAACCTCCACGGATTCGGATGATATTGTAGAAAAAATCCGAAGATATGAAACAGTGAAAAGACTTTCGGGTGAAGGGTAGATTGGAGGATTTTTATGATTAAATTACGATTTTATAATTCAATTGGTGAGGTTGTATTTGATAAAAAGAATTGGCGTCTTACAGCAGCAGAGGGACTTTCCCTTGCAACAAAATCATACACTGCAGTACGGTATATCAATCAGCCGGGGCAGACGGTTACATCTTGGACAGATAACCCAAGAACTATAACCCTTTCCGGAGATTGCAATCTGGATATTTTAGGAGAAGAAGTATTTTCAAAGGGTGCGGGAATCTTTGACAGAGCAGGTATTCTGGAGGTGGAAACGCACTTATTTAAAAGGCAGATAGGTGCAAGATGTATAGCATTTGAGCCGGGAGAAAAAATAGGACCTTTCAGAAAATATGTGGTTCAGTTTTTGTGCGACTGCCCGTACTTTGAGGATTGCGACTATACAGAAAGTGTTATTTATGAGCGGGTCCCTATGCTTTCTGCTGATACCGTTTTGCCGGCAATGTTTTCAAAGCGGGTGTCTAGCTTTAGTGTGGCATATAAGGGTGCAATTTTTTCCCAGCCGATTATTACTGTATCTGTGCCGGAAGGCAAAGGAACGATAATAATAAGTAACAGTTTAACCAATGGAAAAATAGAAGTGGCGTATGACGGCGATTTGATTAAAAAACTGATAATTGACGTTGAAAACCGCACTATTACCGATGAAAGCGGTGCATCAAAGCTTGATTTGATGACAGATGACAGCTTTTTTGAAGGATTCTTTTTGGAAAGCGGAGATAACCAGATAGAAGTGGCAAACTCAAATTCCGCTACCGAAATATTTGCTACTATAAAGTACAAAGTGAGATATAAAGAGGCGGTGATCTGATGCAGTTTTACGATTTTGAATTTAACCGGCTTCTTGATGTGTCGGAGGTAATTAGCTGGAGATACACTAAGTACTTTGGTGCTATGGGGACTTTTCAGGCAAAATTCCATCTATCCTCTCCTGTTACAAAACTGGTTATGGAAAGGGATTATCTGGTTTGCACTTTTTCCGGAGAGACCGTTATCATAACCGGAAAGGAAATAGGAAATGACCTTACTATATACGGCAGAAGCTGTGACTGGCTTTTAAAAAAGAGGGTGGTTATGCCTTTTAATGAGGTGGAAAAGAGTACAGGTGACCACATCAAGGAGCTTTTTGAAAAGGCGTATTTGGACTGCAGTGATGTTACTATCGGCGAGGTCATCCAGGGCGGTACAAAACGGTTTTCGCAAGATGGATTTAAAGATCTGTACTCGGTAGTTGCCAAAGAGCTTGGCGAGGAAAATTTTGGATGGGAATTTGTGTTTGATACACTGAAGTGCAGGTGGATTTTTAATGTTTTAAATGGTAGAGAGCTGAACCTGATTATTTCAGAAGACTGTAAAAATGCAAGCAAATTGTCTATTACAGATAATATCAGCGAATTTGCAAATTATTGCTATTATAACGGTGGCAGTAAAGGAAGTAGCGAAAGTGGTCTGTACCGGTTTGAAACCTATGTTAACTCCAAGGAGGAAGCGGAATGCGATAAAAAACTGGAGGAAGGTAAAAAGCAATGGAGGACGCAGCTGGATGCAATAGGGATACTATATAAAAAGCATTATCTTTTGGGAGATACCGTAAGGGTGCAGATTATAAAAAATGAGCTGAAAATTACCAGAAGACTTCGTATAAGGGGAGTTGAAATGGAAAACAGCTACTTGGGATACAGAGAAAAACCAATTTTTGAGGAGGTGTGATTTTGGGATACAGATGTTCATTTATGGATAATGAGGTTTACTCTGCACAGGATGTAAATGAGAGATTTGCCTGTATGTTTACAGAGGGAGTGAGCCTTGCGGACGGTGAAAACTTACTTGCAGATTTAAATCAGATAACATCAGAAGTTGCCACAGCCGGTGTTATTCAGGACTCTTGCAAGGTAGTTAAAACTGATACCGGATATAAGATTTTAAAGGGAAGCGCAATTATGCCGGACGGTTCCGGCATAACGTTTGATGATCAGGGGTACGAATTTACAGCAGAGTATGGAGTGTATCAATACGTTTATTTAAGGAGGAATGAGCCTTATAACAGAATAGACGTGGTGGTAAGTACCGAGGCTCCGGATGAGAACTGCGTGAGCCTTGCTCACATAACAGCAACTGGATTGGTGAGTGACCACCGAAAATACGCACAGACTAAGCTTATTAGTACTCAGGAAAGTACATTAAGGAAGGTAACCAAAGAGTTTTTGAGCAGTAATTCCTATGTGTGTGAAACAATTGACTTTGGCAGCGGAGCATTTACCTATTTTGCTATTTTAGACGGTAAGATTAAAACCGCTACTCCGAGAAAGTTATCAGCGTGCAAAGAGAATCTTGTGGAGATTACCGACGGTGAGGAACTTGAGATAGCACTGATGGGTGCAACCGGAGTTACAACCGCTATTCTGCACATAAAAAAAGATGGGCAGTATCTGGAAGTGTGGTTTGAGAGTAATGATAGGTGGATGGATTACGAATTGACATTTGGTGTTATATAAAAGGAGGGATTTATGTGACGGTTTATTCAGGTGACAACTTGGAATATACAAAGGGAGACAGCTTTTTTGTGGAGGTTTTGTGTGATGAGGGGTTTGAAGATGGGGATGTTCTTGAATTCTCTATAAGTCCATCTGAAAAATCTGCTAACATAATTCATAAGAAAATCCCTTTGTCGGACGGTAAATTCTATATCAGTCTCACCGAGGATGAGATTGGCAGGCTGGCAATATCCGGTTATGTGTATAAAATCTCGATTGTATCAGCGCTAAGCGGAAGAATTACACATAAAAGCGGAGAATTTTTAGTAAAGTGGGGTGCATAAAATGGGAATATATTTTGGCAGTGAAGATAAAAAGACCATTAACCTTGAGGCTCATAGCGGGAAAAACGGTATTTCTGCATACGAAGTTGCTGTGAAAAACGGCTTTTTAGGTACAGAGGAAGATTGGCTGGCAAGCCTTAAGGGAGAAAAGGGTGACAAAGGCGATACCGGTAAGGCGACAAAGTCTGCAGTGGTTATAGCACACAGCGCGAGTGGTGCAAATGCGGATATGTGCGACTTTTTGTATAACGAAGAGGAAGACTTCAGCGAGGTTTTGTCCGAGGCCTCATCTTATGCACAAAGCCTTGGTATTGACAGAATTGAGGTGATGACCGGCGTATACAGAATAGATGCTAAGCTGCGTATTTCGGTAAAAGAGCTGATAGGTGTGGGTGATGTTACCATAGAAAGAAAACCCGGCACATCCGGGTTTATGGTATTGCTAAGAAGAGATGTGGTTACTATCGAAAATATTTACATCGCTCAGGATGAAGGTATGTACTCGGTAGAGGTGAGTCAGGGAACCCGTGCGTATTTGCGAAGAGTTACTGTTGATGGTGTTGCCACTTTTTCGGGCATTAGAGTAAGCATAGAGGATTGCGTATTTACAGGCAATCTGAGACTGGTAAATTCCGCTGACTCTTATGTGGTTAATTGTGATATAGGTAAGCTTACCGTAAGGCTTGAAAGCCAAGGAACTGTTATTTCTTCCTGCAAAATTAATACGTTGGAAAATGAAATTGATGGTCTTGTTTTAAGAGATAATGAAATCGGTGGAGAGTTTCAAAAGCTTTCTGCTGAGGAAAAATTTATGGGTGTCAGATTCGGAAGAGTTGTATCGGAAAATGCCACAGAAAGCGTTACTCTTCCGGTAACTGCAGAGTCTTTTGAAATATATATAAACGAGAAAAGTAATATGACTGTGAATCTCTATACTGGCGGCACTACGCCGGCAAAGAGCCTTACGTCAGATACTTTTATCTTTATGACAGGTAACCTTGGAGATGACATTGATGATGGAGGAACATATCAAAAGACATTGATTTTGTATCTTAAGTCTACTCTTGGTATGCCAAGCCTTAGTAAATGGATTGCTTGCTCCGGAAGCGATGAAATCGAAAACGTAAAAATTGAGATAGTTTGCCCTGCAAATACATATCGAGGAATACTGGAAAACAAAACAGGAACCATTTATTGCGATGTATAGGAGGTAATGTAATGGGTGCTTTAAGGGACATAAACCTTCTAAAAAAGAATGCAAAGGTGGCCTGTGAGATGTTTTTGGCAGAGTGCAGGAAAAGAGGTCTACCTGTTCTTGTAACAGAGACTTTGCGCACAAAGGAAAGACAAAATGAGCTGTATGCACAAGGGCGCACAAAGCCAGGAAATATTGTAACATGGACCAAAAACAGCAGGCATATGACAGGCCTTGCATGGGATATATGTAAGAATAAAAAGGGTGAGGAGTACTCCGATTTAAATTTCTTTGAAAAATGCGGGGAAGTGGCAAAGGAGCTTGGAATTACATGGGGTGGTACATGGAAAAACAAGGACATGCCACACTTTGAAGTGACTGATGACTGGGAGGCGTATGATATGAAGGAATTTGAAGATATCAAAAAGGAATTGGAGCTTGTAAAAAATGAGCTTGCGAAGGTAAAGAATGCTAAAGTAGTATACCGCTATACACTGGATGTACCTGTGTGGGCAAGAGCTACCATACAGAAGCTCCTTGACAAAGGCTATTACAAGGGTTTAGCTGACGATGATCTGAATCTTTCGGAAGATGTTATGCGAACTCTTGTTATTCTGGACAGAGCAGGTCTGTTTGAATGATAGAGGAGGTGGAAACTGGTGGAAGATATTGCATCTTTGGAGCAGGTGTTTGAAGGGTTTAGTATAAATTACGGCATACTTTTGTGGGTACTGATTGCGTTTATAGTTGCGGATTTTTTTACAGGAATTTTTCGCGCTTATAAAAATGACGGCAGAGTAAATTCTTCAAAGCTTCGAAATGGCGGATTTAAAAAATGCGGTATTATATTTGTAATTGTGCTGGGATATGTGCTTTCGGTGACATTTAACGATAAAAACTTCGTGATTTACCATAGCATTCAGGCGTACTACATATATACCGAGCTTGTGTCAATTTTGGAAAATCTTGAAGATTTGGGAGTAAAGCTTCCAAAGATTTTGGAAAAGGTTTTGGGAAAAAAAGGTGAGTGAAAGGTTAGGCAGATTGCTTTTGGCAGTCTGCCTTTCTTTTTTGCTTGATTCTGGAATGTTTTAGTGGTATAATGTTTTCAACGAAGATGAAAGCATTGAATTTCCTTGCGACATAAATTGAAACCCGCAGTTTCATGAATTGCAGGAGTGTATTCCGTTTAATATAATTATATAAGCTATAAAAAGGAGAAAACAAGATGGTAAATCATGTTATTTTATGGAATTTGAAGGAAGAATTTAACACAGAGCTAATTAAGAATAATATTAAAGCAGAGCTTGAGGGACTAAAGGGGAAAATTTCGGGACTTTTAGAAATAAAGGTGTATATTGAACCTTTGGCAACCTCAAACTGTGACGTGATGCTTTTTTCATCCTTTGAGAGTGCGGAGGCATTAGCTGTTTATGCTAGTCATCCTGAGCATGTCAGGGTTGCTGATGAATTTGTGAGACCGTATACAAAATCAAGAGTGTGTATGGACTATACTGTACAATAAGAGGTGAAGGAAATGTATCGTTACAAGCAGAATCTTCATACCCATTCCATCTACTGTGATGGAAAAAACACTCCGGAGGAAATGGTAAAAAGGGCAATAGAGCTAGGGTTTGATACCATCGGCTTTTCCGGACATTCCAATACGAAATTTGATATAGATTGGCACTTAACTCCGGAGAAAAATCTGCTCTATATAGAAGAAGTTAATCGCCTTAAGGAAAAATATAAATCAGATATAACCGTACTACTGGGTATAGAATATGAGATGCTTTCCGGCAGAGAGGCAAAAGGGTACGATTATATGATAGGATCGTCACATTTTATAAACACTGCAGAGGGAGAAGTAAGCTTTGACGAGCCGGCAGACGTGGTAAAGGATATTATAGACAAATATTTTGACGGACAGGGAATAAAGCTTGCAAAGGCATATTACAGCCAGCTTGCGCATCTTTTTGACTATGGGGATTTTGATATAGTAGGGCATTTTGATATTGTGTCCAAGCATACGGAAAAGCACGGTTTTTTTGATACCGATTCCAAAGAGTATAAAAATTATGCTCTGGAGGCTCTTCATGCTCTTTCAGATAAGAAAAGAGTTTTTGAAGTGAATACTGGTGTAATTCCAAGAGGTTATAAATCCATACCGTATCCTGCACCGTTCATCTTAAAGGAGATGAAAAGATTAGGACATATAGTAATAATTACGTCAGACTGTCACAAGAAAGAATACTTAAACAGCAACTTCGATACCGGCATAGAATTGATAAAATCATGTGGATATACCTCGGTTGGTGTTATGAAGGATGGTAAGATTCAAGAAGAAAAAATATAATAGTTGCACATTTTTCGGGTAGTGAACGCTACCCGTTTTTTTGTTTGAATACATTTTAATGTATTTTGGAGTTATAGTTTAATTTGTATTTGGTACAGTAGTTTTTAAAAAGAGCATATTTCCAAAAGCAAAATACTACATGTAAAAGTCTTTTGACAGATTTGGCTTGTGTACTGTGATGAGTACAACGCATTACAGTAACGCCATTATTTGAACCATTGTATGTAGTATATGTATGGTCAAGAAGTGCTACGTCCCCTTTTTGAATAGTTATAAAGTGCTACGTCCCCATATTGAGGAATAAGAAAAGGTGTAGCTTTCCGCTAGGAAAACCACACCTTTGGTATATTAGCATACGCCTGCTATGATAAGGATTGTGCTTGTTTCTGCTTCCCAGATAACAGCTGCGCCAAAAGCTTCTACAACTGCGTATAGTGGAAGACAGGTTCTGCTGTTGATAACGATAGGAGCAACTTCCAGTTTAACTTCTTCTCGGGTTACATTTCCGTCAAGAGGATTTGTAACTTCCTTAATCATGATATCCTTGTTGATTTGAAGGTATACCTTAGTTACTTCGTCGCTTATTATTACCTGCTGGGAAGCTGCATCCCATTCAACCTTCTTCTCCAGAGTTTCCATCAATTCACGAATTGGAATTAATGTTCTGTCGTTCATAATTACAGGTTGTTGGTCGGAGAATTTCATCTCGTAGTTACCGTCAATTACAATTTTAACATTTGCACCGTTTGGAATACTGCCTGATTCCGGCTTAACGGTAGCGTTTGTCACATCAGCACCAAGCTTTTTCAAACCGTAATCAAACATTTGGATTGTATCGGTAAATCTTGCCTCATTAGAAGCAGAAGGTAGAGAAACTGTAATAACACGCTTGCCGTCAATCTCGGCAGTGCCGCACATGCAGTAACCGGAAGCTTCAGTCATTCCGTTTTTGAAGCCGTCCGCACCCTTGTAGTAGAAATCTGTGAATAGTTTGTTCAGGTTATAGTACTTGTTGCCGTGGAATTCCACTGATGCACACTTTGTACGTTCCAAAATCTCAGGATAATCCGCTATCATCTTCTGTGTCATTATAGCAATTTCTCTTGCAGACATCAGGTTTTCCTTGTTCTCTGTATCAGGGTTTAGAGGAACGCCTGTTCCGTTGTAGAATACGGAGCCTATACCGATTTCCTGTGCCTTTTTGTTCATTCTCTCGGCAAATTCACGTTCGGTACCGCATAGTAGCTCTGCACAGGCTGTAACGCAAGCAGCAGCAGAATCTATTACTATCATATCAATCATTTCGTTCAATGTGTATGTCTGGTCATATTCCAGATTAACCATCATTTTGAAGTCAGGATTGCGTGACAGGTTGTACACGTTTTCGCTAATAGGTACTACTGTGTCAAGGCTTAGTTCACCGTTTTTGACAGCATCAAGAAGTACATAAACAGACATCATTTTTGCTATTGAAGCGACAGGTCTTTGTGTGTCTGCATCCTTTGCAAAAAGCTCATTGCCTGTGTGATAGTCCATAATGAATGCGCTTTGAGAGGTAAGTGTTTCCTCTAGTGGCTTTTCTGGTTCTTTTTCTGGAATTGCCGGCTCTGACGGCTTTACTTCAGGAGCAGGTGCATCTGTTGGAGCGTAGCTCTCAGAAGGAACAGGCTTGTTAGTTGCTGTTATATTTATAGTTCTGTCATTGCCGTTCCATGCAAAGTCGTATATGCCTTCAAACTCGTCAACTGAAAGGCAAATGTATCCATTTACGTTATAAATATCTTCAGGCTCGTGCTTAGATACGCCGTCATCTATTATTACCTTCGCCGGAGCATCTATTATAGTGAAAGCCTCAGCGCCAACCATGACATGAAGTATATCTGAGTTTAGCGGTACGATTGGTTTTTGAGGATTGCGCTTGAGGTAAAGCGTGTGTGTTGCTGCATCATAGGAAACGTCAAAACCGTAGTATGCCAAATCCTCAGCCTTTATTACTGCGTGAGATTCTTCCTCACCCACATATACATATGTTGGCATTTGGTGACCATTCATAAATACACGCATATCTGTGTAAAGAATGGATCTTTTTTTTGTAATCGGAGCTGAAGAGAAGTAGCCATCTGGTGAAGCCGATGGATTTTCGCTTGCGCGCTTGAAACCATAGTCAAGAAGTCTGGCTGTATCTACAAATCTTTGACCAGTTGAGGATGAACTCATTACAACAGAGATCATACGCTTTCCGTTTCTGACTGCTGTACCGCAGAAACAGTATCCGGCAGCTGATGTTGTACCTGTTTTAAGGCCGTCTGCACCGCTGTAATAGTATGTGTCAAGAAGGTGATTTGTTGTTTTGTATGTATTGCCATGGAATCTTACAGATGGCTTTGAGCTTCTTACCAGAATATCCGGATAATCTCTTATTATGTTGCGGGCAAGTGTTGCCATAGCAATAGGTGACATCTCATTTTTTGCTATACCGCAGCTGTCAAAGAAGAACGCATCAATACCCATTTGAGCAACTTTTTGGTTCATACGGTCAACAAAGGCCGCTTCACTTCCTCCGCCTACAAGCTCAGCAAGTGCAACGGCAGCACCGCTGGCAGAGTATGTAACTACTACGCTAAGAAGCTCGTCTACGGTGTATGTTTGGTTATAGTAAAGCGGAAGTACGCTTTGGTATACGGAATTTCGTGATTTGTCGTACACGTTTTTGCTGATTGGGACTACTGTGTTTAAAGTAATTTCGCCTCTTGCCAAAGCTTCGTATACACAGTAAACGTTCATTATCTTTGTCATGCTGGCAGGGACTCTTGGTGTGTTACCGTTGTGTTCAAAGTAAATCTCGCCGGTGTCATAATCCATTACGCAGGCACCTGCGGCAGAAATTGTTGTGTCGCCCAATTTTACAGCACTTGCGGTCAAGCTTTGGAAAAGCTGAAAAATAATCACAAGTACCAAAAAGGCAGAAAGTCTTTTTTTCATTTGTTATTCCTCCTAACTAGAGTGTTATAATAAAGCCTATTTAACAATTTTACCAATATATGTTTTTTGTGTCAATTGGCAATTTGCCAAAAATATTTCCTCGATTTTGTAATTTATTGTATCAGGGATTTGTCTTTAGCTGTAAGCTTTGATAAAAGATTTTCGTAATCTTGGTTCAATTTTTGTAGGACCGGTAGAAAGTGTTTTTTTAGTATAATACTGCGGAAAATATAATATATCAAAGCTGTATCCTCATAAAAAAATCCCCATCAAAACTAATTGATGAGGATTTGAGTGTAATTTCAATCACTTATTTCAGCTAAGTATTCTTCTGCAAAGTGGACGCATGTTGCACCGTCAGCCGCTGCCGTTACTACTTGCCTTAGTGGTTTTGTTCGCACATCGCCTATGGCAAATACACCGGGAATGTGAGTTTTTGTGGTTTCGTCGGCTATGATGTAGCCACTTTCATCAAGGCTAAGCTCGCCTTTTAAAAAGTCTGTGGCAGGCTTTCTTCCTATACTAATAAAAATCCCGTCGCAGTCTATGTGTTTTTCTTCGCAGGTTTTGGTATTTTTTACCGTAAAACCATTAATTCTTTCTTCATAAGTTAAGGAGTTTACTGTGCTGTTCCATAAAAATTCCACATTCTTTGCCTTATTAAGTGGTGCGTGGTACAGCTTTGTGGCACGCAGGGTATCGCGCCTGTGGACCAGATAAACTTTTTTGGCAAGATTAGAAAGGTACATAGCATCAGATGCTGCTGAGTTTCCGCCACCGATTACTGCCACGGTCTTATCCTTATAAAATCTGCCGTCGCAGTGTGCGCAGTAGTGGATACCCTTTCCGATAAACTTACTTTCGTTTGCTATTCCCAATTCTTTGGGATTTGCACCTGTGGAGAGAACTAAGGTTTTGCAGAAGTACTCACCGGATGGGGTGACGATTTTTTTTATCTTTTTATCTAATTCAAGGCCGGTTACTTCGTCAAAGTCCGTGTTGCCACCG
>SVKH01000017.1 GCA_015068545.1 Oscillospiraceae bacterium | reverse complement strand
GGCAGAAATCAACACCATAGTACACGGCGGCGGTGGCGAATGCGATGCGGAAATAGATCCTAAATATATCAAGCTGACTTTCTGTGACCACGGTCCGGGAATAACAAATATTGATCTTGCTATGCAAGAAGGATATTCCACAGCCAGTGACAAAATCCGTGAAATGGGATTTGGTGCAGGCATGGGACTTCCTAACATAAAAAAATATACAGATGATATGCATATAGATTCCGAACCCGGTAAGGGTACTACACTAACACTGACAATAAATCTGTGAGGTGATAACATTGGATTACTTTCACTCGGTTTTACTCAACAAGGAAAAATGTCACGGCTGTACAAACTGCTTAAGACGTTGTCCTACTGAAGCCATAAGAGTCAGACACGGCAAGGCAAAAATCCTTAAAGAACGGTGTATTGACTGTGGCGAATGTGTAAGAGTGTGTCAATCTCATGCTAAATACGTTGCTACCGATGCTTTTGATATTTTAAAGAATTATAAGTACACGGTTGCACTTCCGGCACCGTCATTTTACAGTCAATTTCGAACCGAAATATGTGTTGATGCTATTCTTACAGCATTTATCAAAATCGGATTTGATGATGTATTTGAAGTTGCAAGAGGAGCAGAATGTGTCAGTCTTGCAACAAGGGAGCTTTTAAAAAGAGGTAATTTAAAAAAGCCTGTCATAAGCTCTGCCTGTCCTGCTGTTTTAAGACTTATAAGACAGCGTTTTCCTAATCTTTTAGACAATGTTTTAAACATTATCTCACCTATGGAAGCGGCTGCTATTTTGGCAAGGGAAGAGGCAAGAGAAAAAACAGGACTTCCTGATGAGGACATTGGAATATTCTTTATCACACCATGTCCTGCAAAGGTTACCAGCATAAAGTCTCCTTTAACTATCGAAAAATCCTATGTGTCCGGCGCAATTTCGTCAAAGGACGCATACGCCAAAATCCGACCTATCATAGAAACCATAACAGACCCACTTCCTCTTTCAAAGGCTTGCCAAGGCGGTCTTTTCTGGGCAAGAAGTGGTGGAGAATGTAAAGGTTCCGGAGTGGAAGATTACATTTCCGTTGACGGTATTCATAATGTAATACAGGTTTTGGAGGAAATAGAATACGGCAAGGTTAATCAGGCGGAATTTGTAGAGCTTTCCTCTTGTGTAAGCGGATGCTCAGGAGGACCTTTAAACCTTGCAAATCCATTTTTGGCTTCTCGCCGAATTACCGTTCAGGCGAAGAAAAAGGATGAGGAAATAATTCCTCATAGCGGAGATATAGACCTTGCATGGAAAAAGACCATAGAGCCTGCTCAGGTTACATCTTTAGACGAAGACTTTGCAGTAGCTATGGAAAAGATGCAGAAAATGGACGAAATCTACGATAGACTTCCAAACCTTGACTGCGGTTCCTGCGGTGCACCTACTTGTAGAGCACTTGCGGAAGATATCGTAAGAGGATATGGCAATGAAAATGACTGCATTTTCAAGATGCGTGAAAGAATCTACGTTCTTGCACAAAAGCTTCTTGATTTAACGGACAGCGAAAAGCAGGAAGACAATTTATAAGAGGTTATTACGATGAATGTATCAGATTTTGTAAAGAAGTTGGATCTTGCGGTATTGACCGAAACAGATCTTGACCGTCCCGTAAACGGTTGCTATATAGGCGATCTTTTAAGTTGGGTTATGGGCAGAGCCACCTCCGGTGATATATGGATAACCATTATGAACAATATAAACATTGTTGCTGTGGCATCACTTACCGACTGCGCCTGCATTCTTCTTTGCGAAGGAGTTAATGTAGAAAAAGAAATTATAAATAAAGCAAACAGTCAGGATATTATCATTCTTCAATCAGACAAAACAGCCTACGAGCTGGCAAAGCTGATCTCTGAGGATATTTAATATGATTTATTATGACTTTCATATTCATTCATGTCTGTCACCTTGCGGTGATCAGGATATGACTCCAAATAACATTGTCAATATGGCAATGCTATCGGGACTTGATACTATTGCGGTTTCCGATCACAATTCCATAGGTAATGTTGCTTCTTGCATAGAAGTAGGCAAGGCTTGCGGAATCACCGTGCTCCCCGGCATGGAAGTGGAAACAGCAGAAGAAGTACATATCCTCACTCTATACCCATCCTTGGATGCGGCAGAGGAAGTATACAAGGAGGTTTATAAAAGCCTACCTTCTATTAAAAACAGACCGGAAATTTTCGGTCAGCAAATGTATATGGACAGTGAGGATAATGTCACAGGCTATGAGGAAAAACTATTGATTTCTCCAACAAGCCTTTCTATGAACAGGCTATTTGATATGGTTAAATCTGTCGGTGGATTATTTATACCGGCTCATGTTGACCGCCACTCTTATAGTGTGCTCACTAACCTCGGTTTTATTCCTGATGATATGGATATAAAAAATATCGAGGTTTCTAAAAATGTTGAGGATTTGGACGCATATATTTGTAGTCGCCCTGAACTTAAGAAATATAAAATTTTCCGTAATTCAGATGCGCACTACCTTGCAGATATTGCAGAAAAAAACTCATATATTGATTGCAAAAATATATCGGAATTATTTACCGACTGATAAATAGGAGGTACAAAATGAGAGAGCTGTCTCTTCACATTCTCGATATTGCACAAAATTCCATAAGCGCACATTCCACCCTTATTCAAATAAACATAGAGGAAAGTTCAAAGGATAATCTGCTTTCTATCGAAATTATTGATAATGGTTCGGGAATGAGTCCGGAATTTTTAAAAACAGTTCGTGATCCATTTTCCACTACCCGAACAACAAGAAAAGTGGGTATGGGTATTTCCCTTTTTGAAGCTGCGGCTGTTGCTTGCGGCGGAAGGTTGGAGCTTGAATCTGAATTAGGCAAAGGTACCACTTTAAAAACGTACTTTCAACTTGATCACATAGATCGTGCTCCTTTAGGAGATATGGCAGGAACTATTCAAACTCTCATCTCCGGTGCTCCGGATATAGATTTTATTTACCGTCACTCCAAAAACGGAAAGGATTTCGTTTTGGATACGACACAATTGCGAAATGTCTTAGACGGTGTCCCGCTTAATACACCTGATGTCCTTTTATGGATTTCGGACTGTGTAAACGAGGGACTTTCAGAAATTTCGCAGTAACTATCGCTTTTACCTATTAAAAGGGTTAAAATAAATATCTCATTTACATTTATTTATTAAGGAGGCAATTTTTATGAAAAGTTTAGCAGAATTGCAAGAAATCCGTAACAGAGCAATTAATCAGGTTAACTTGCGTAAAGACCGTGAAGACGGTATCCGTGTTGTTGTTGGTATGGCTACTTGCGGTATCGCAGCAGGTGCCAGACCTGTTCTTAACGCTTTCTTGCAGGAAGTAGAAAAGCGTAATCTTACTAACGTAACAGTTACTCAGACAGGTTGTATCGGTATGTGCCGTCTAGAGCCTATCGTTGAAGTATATGTACCTGGTCAGGACAAAGTAACATATGTAAAAATGACTGAAGAAAAAGCTGCAAGGGTTGTTGCTGAACATATCATCAATAACCAACCTGTTTCCGATTTTACTATCGGTTCAGAATCAAAATAATAGGGGGTTTTACAGATTATGAATATATACAGATCTCATGTATTGGTTTGTGGCGGAACAGGCTGTACATCATCCGGTTCAAAAACTCTCCAAGCAGAATTTACAAAACAACTTAAAGAAAAGGGACTTGAAAACGAAGTAAAATTGGTTGAAACAGGATGTTTCGGTCTTTGTGCTTTGGGTCCGGTAGTAGTTATCTATCCTGAAGGCGCTTTTTACAGCATGGTTAAGCCTGAGGATGTAGCTGAAATCGTTGAAGAACATCTATTAAAGGGACGTATCGTAAAGAGACTTCTATACAGTGAAACTGTGCAGGAAGATACTATCAAATCTCTTAACGAAACTCCTTTCTATGCTAAGCAAAAGCGTGTTGCTCTTCGTAACTGTGGTGTTATCAACCCAGAAAACATTGACGAATATATCGCTGTTGACGGTTATCAGGCTTTAGCTAAGGTTCTTACCGAAATGAAACCTGAAGAAGTTATCCAAATTATTAAGGACTCCGGTCTTCGTGGACGTGGAGGCGGTGGTTTCCCAACAGGTATGAAGTGGGAATTTGCAGCTAAATCTCAAAACGATCAAAAGTATGTAGCTTGTAACGCCGACGAAGGTGACCCTGGTGCATTCATGGACCGTTCTATCCTGGAAGGTGACCCACACGCTGTTATCGAAGCTATGGCTATCGCAGGTTATGCAATTGGTGCTAACCAAGGTTACGTTTATATCAGAGCTGAGTACCCAATCGCCGTAGAAAGACTTCGTGTTGCTATCAATCAGGCAAAGGAATACGGCCTATTAGGCAAAAATATTTTCGATTCCGGCTTTGATTTTGACCTAGACATCCGTCTTGGTGCAGGTGCTTTCGTTTGTGGTGAAGAAACAGCTTTGATTTCTTCTATCGAAGGCTTCAGAGGAGAACCTCGTCCTCGTCCTCCATTCCCTGCTGTTAAGGGACTTTGGGGCAAGCCAACTCTACTAAATAACGTTGAAACTTACGCAAATATTGCTCAAATTATCAATAACGGTGCTGAATGGTTCACATCAATGGGTACTGAAAAGTCAAAGGGTACTAAGGTATTCGCTCTTGGTGGTAAAATCAACAACACCGGTCTTGTAGAAATCCCTATGGGTACTACTCTACGCGAAATTATTGAAGAAATCGGTGGCGGTATTCCAAACGGTAAGAAGTTTAAGGCTGCTCAAACAGGTGGTCCTTCCGGTGGATGTATCCCTGCTGAACTTATGGATACTCCAATCGACTACGATTCACTTATTGCAATCGGCTCAATGATGGGTTCAGGTGGTCTTATCGTTATGGACGAAGACAACTGTATGGTTGACATCGCTAAGTTCTTCCTTGAATTTACTGTTGACGAATCATGTGGTAAGTGTACACCTTGTCGTATCGGTACAAAGCGTCTTTTGGAACTTCTTACAAAGATCACAGACGGTAAGGGAACTATGGAAGATATCGACAAGCTTGAAGAGCTATGCTATGCAATTAAGGCATCTTCACTTTGCGGTCTTGGACAATCTGCTCCTAACCCTGTTCTTTCCACAATACGTTACTTCCGTCATGAGTATGAAGCTCACGTAAAGGATAAGAAGTGTCCTGCTCATGTATGTAAGGCACTTGCTCAATATAAGATTGATCCAGAAAAGTGTAAGGGATGTAGCCTATGTGCAAGACAGTGTCCTGTTAATGCTATTTCAGGCGAAATCAAATCACCATTCGTTATCGATCAAGATAAGTGTATTAAGTGTGGAGCTTGTCAGGCTGCTTGTAAGTTCAATGCTATCGACAAGGAATAATTCTTAAGAAAGGACTAATGTATTATGGTTAACTTAAAAATAAACGGTCAAACCGTAAGTGTTCCTGAGGGTACAACTATTTTGGAAGCAGCTCAGGCTAACGGTATTGACATTCCTACTCTTTGCTATTTAAAAGATGCTTCCCAGACAGGTTCATGCAGAATGTGTGTAGTTGAGATTGTTGGTGCAAGAGCACTTCAAGCTGCTTGCGTATACCCTGTAAGTGAGGGTATCGAAGTTTTGACACATTCTCCTAAAGTAAAAAAAGCAAGAAAATCTACTCTTGAACTAATCCTTTCTAACCATGACAGAAAGTGTCTTACTTGTTCAAGAAATCAGGCTTGTGAGCTTCAAAAGCTTTGTGACGAGCTTGGTATTTCCGATATTGCTTACGATGGCGTAAGAAACGAATACGAGATTGACGAATCAGGTACTTCTATCGTTCGTGATAACAATAAGTGCGTACTTTGCCGTAGATGTGTAAGCGTATGTAAGGATATTCAGACAGTTGGCGTTATTGATGCTCAGGAAAGAGGTTTTGCTACAAAGATCGGTTGTGCATTTGAAACTGATCTTGCAGATACAGCCTGCGTAAACTGTGGTCAATGTATAGCTGCTTGTCCTGTTGGTGCTCTTCATGAACACTATGCAACAGACGATGTATTTGCTGCAATAGCTGATCCTGATAAGTACGTTGTAGTTCAGACAGCTCCTGCTGTTCGTGCTGCTCTTGGCGAAGAATTTGGCTACGAAATGGGCACACCGGTAACAGGTAAAATGGTTGCAGCTCTTAGAAGACTTGGCTTTGACAAGGTATTTGATACAGATACAGGTGCCGACCTTACAATTATGGAAGAAGGCAACGAGCTACTGGAAAGAATCAAAAATGGTGGAACTCTACCTATGATTACTTCCTGCTCACCTGGTTGGATCAAGTTCTGTGAACACAACTTCCCTGATTTTATAGATAATCTTTCAAGCTGTAAATCTCCTCACCAAATGTTTGGTGCTGTTATAAAGAGCTACTTTGCACAAAAGAACAACATTGATCCTAATAAGATTGTAGTTGTTTCTGTAATGCCTTGTGTTGCTAAGAAATTTGAATGTGACAGACCAGAAATGGCTAACGGATCTCTTCGTGACGTTGATTATGTTATCACAACAAGAGAGCTTGCTAAGATGATTAAGGAAGCTGGTATTATATTTAAAAATCTTCCTGATGAAATGTTCGATACTCCATTTGGTGAAGCATCAGGTGCAGCTCATATCTTCGGTACAACCGGCGGTGTTATGGAAGCAGCACTTAGAACAGTTTATGAGATTTTGGAAGAAAAGGAACTTGATAACCTTGATTTTGAAGCTGTTCGTGGAACAGACGGTATCAAGGAAGCAACTGTTAAAATGGGCGGCATGGACGTAAATGTTGCTATCGCTCATGGTCTTGGTAATGCAAGAAAGCTTCTTGATTCTATCAAAGCAGGCGAAAAGAACTACCACTTCATCGAAGTTATGGCTTGCCCTGGCGGATGTGTAACTGGTGGTGGTCAACCAATTTACGATGCTAAGACAAGAATGACAGTTGACGTTAAGAAAGAACGTGCTAAGGCTCTTTATGCAGAAGATAAGAATGCTACTGTAAGACAGTCTCACAAGAACCCTGATATGGATATTCTATACAAGGAATTCTTCGAAAAGCCTGGTTCACACAAGGCTCACGAGCTTCTTCACACAACATATACAAAGAGATAATCTATCAATAGAAAAAGAGATGATTTTTACATCATCTCTTTTTTTATTAAATACCCTTCTCGGACACCATTTTTTACTATATATATTTCTTTTTTTCCGTAAATTTGTGCTAGTTTTTTCATTATCATAAGTCCGGTAATAATGGTATCATATCTATCCGGAAGCATTTTTTTTAGTGTTTCCTCCGGTAATTCCTTTAAAATTACCAAAATATCTTCTATTTCTTCAGTACTTATAACATTTTCTGCTTTTCTTAAAATCTTATATGCAGCTTTTGCTGTTCCACCTGCCATATACAGATTACCTAAGACTTCTCCTTTTTCTATACAATCCAATTCTTTTTCGCTTTTTATTTTTTTACAGCCTAAAGGGTAGGATTTTGAAAAAGTTATTCTTCTTTCTTCAAATTCAATACACTCTATACTTCCGCCGCCAAGGTCAACGCAAATTCCGCTGTTTTCCTTTATTTCATTTATCATTCCTAAAAAAACACATTCTGCTTCTTCTTCTCCTGATAAAATATCAATCTCTATTCCTGTTTTATTTAAGATTTTCTCTTTTACCTCATCTTTATTTGAAAGAGTACGGACTGCAGCAGTAGCTATGGCATAAATTGCAGTATTTTCTATATCAGAAACTAATAAATTTATGTAGTCACAAAGATTATCAATACCTATTTCCGAAAGAATATTATTATATGTATTTTTTATAATATCTGAACGAAACGATCTTTCCTTTATTTTTTTCCAATTTTCATATACAACCAGCCTGATTGTGTTAGAACCTATATCCAGTATTCCTGTCATTTATATTCTCCTTTTAAAAATGGGATGCAAAAAACCTTCAGCTTTCTACAACCCATTTCTTTTATTCGTGATGATGTCCGCAGGAGCAATCTCCGTGGTGATCATGACCACAGTTACATTCATGATCATCATCGTGGTGATGGCCACAAGAACATTCATGTTCGTCGTCATGGTGGTGACCGCAAGAACATTCGTGATCATCATGATCATGGTCACATCCGCAGTCACAACCTTCTTCCTCATCATAATATCCTAAAAATTCCGCAACAGTTGTTTCTATTATTTCATTAGTTGCAAAATCTTTTATGTTAATAAGTCCGTCAGGATAAACTCTAAGGACGGAAGAAATCCCCTTACTTTCCGCATACTTACACGCATTTTCAATATCATCATCTTCGCTATAATATTCTACAATACATCCATTTACCCTTAAATTGTAGCAAACATCATAGGAAAGTCCCTCTGCACCTTTTTCCGAAAATACAAGACTTCCGTTTATTCCATAATCGGACATATCTATCCCGTGCTTTTCCAAAACATCCATAAATTTTGCAGTATCTATCAAACTTACTGCTCTTTCCTTTGTATTTTCGGAATAAGAATAGCATGTACCATTTGAAACTGCTCTAAACCCATCTACACTGCTATTATATTTTACTATTTTTTCAAATCCAAAAAGTACTAAAAGGTCAAATACCTCTTTATCCCCTACTTCTACCGTAAAATCATCCAGTCCGTTTGCGATGGATGTTTCTACGCAAAGTGCAACTCCTTCGGCAATGTCCTTTGTATTTATATTACCTATTTTTACACACACACATTTTCCGTCTGTAAAGTAACAAAACTTTCCCGATTCATTGCTATTTTCGGTTTCTTTTTTTTCTGTTTCTATATATCCGAATGATGTAAAAACAGACCATATACTATCTTCTATTTCTCTAGCTTTTCTGCAATATTTTATCATTTTACAACATTCCTTTCCAATTGCTGAATCCTTATATCTCTTCCTTTAAAGTTAAGTATTTCAAAATTTTCGTAAAGCCTTGAACCTATTCTTGCGGTATATCTTGCTATAATATCCTTTACAGAAAGGTTTGTACTAATTATCATTTTCTTTCCCATAAGGATTCTTTTATTTATTAGTTCAAAAATAAACTGCATACTAACGGCATTTTGTGCTTCAGTTCCCAAATCATCTATTATCAAAAGGTCGGTATCATAGAACATATCTATAATATCCCTGTCATATTCACCTTTACCGTATTTGTACTCCTCATATTTTTCCACAATTCCGGTAGCTGTCATATATATTACACTATAACCCTTATCCATCATTCTTTTCGCAACACATGAAGATAAAAAGGTCTTTCCAGTTCCGCAATTTCCATAAAACAGCATGCTCTTTCCATCAGGACTTTCAGAAAACTCTACTGCTCTTTTATAAATGTCCTTTATATTTTCCCTTTCGCTCATGCCATTTCCATCTTTTTTTTCGGAATAATAATCAAAGGAAAAATCTTCAAAATCCTTTAGTATTGTTTCCATATTTGATATTTTATATCTTATTTTTATCAGCTTTTGTATAAAGCAACTGCATTTTTTTGTGTCTTCGTACCCTGTATCAAGACATTTTTCACATTTATATTTTACTTCATTATAATCTAAAGGAATATTATTTTCCTCCAGTAATTTTCTCTTTTTGTCGTTTAATTCTTTAAGATTCTTTTCAAAACTCTCATTGATTTCCTTACTTTTTTCAGGATTTTTTATAATATTTCCGAAGTTTTCCACTCCAAGACGGTTTATTTCCTTATCTATTTCCATTATTTCAGGTAACTTTTTATGGACTTCTTCCACTCTTTTTTCCCTTTCTAATCTTGCAACAGTCCTGTCATGGTCATATTCATTCATTATTTTAGTCAAGGCTGTGTCTAAATACCCCATAAAAACCTATCCTTTCCTGAAAAAATCTGCTATTTCTTCCTTTTTATCAATTATCTCGTCAAATCTCCTGATATATTCGTAAGGTTCTTTAAAATTCACTACTCTTTCTATTCTGTCTCCTAACACAATCTTAGAGGATCCACCTCCTCCAAGTGCAATTATTGTCTGAATTTCCTCCATAATGCTTATGTTATATAAAGACATATTGTCACTTCCGGAGTAGCCCACATTTTCCATATTACCTGAAATATTTTTCTGACGGTACATATAGTATGGCTCTTTACCTATTTCATCCATTTTCTCCTGAGTATAGGTGAGCATCTTGTTCATTTCATCATATCCCGTCAGTTCTATACCCGAAAAACTAAGTGCTGCTGCTCTTTTTATACACATAGAATGAACTGTAATATTTTCCGGATTATATTTTACTATTTCATCCAGACTGTATTTAAAGTCTTCGAAGCTTTCTCCGGGAAGACCTGCAATTAGGTCAGTATTTATTACCTCAAATCCAACCTCTCTTGCTATTTTAAAAGCTTTATAAAAGTCTTCTATTGAATGCTTTCTTCCTATTATTTTCAGGGTTTTTTCATTCATGGTCTGAGGATTTATACTTATTCGGTTTATATTTCCCCTTTTTGCAACTTCCATTTTTCCCTTTGTTATTGTATCGGGACGTCCTGCCTCAAGGGTAAATTCCTCCACAGAAGACATATTTATATTTTTGTTTATACTTTTTAACAGCTTATCTAAATTTTCCTCAGAAAGAGTTGTAGGAGTTCCTCCTCCTATATAGATGGACTGAACTGAAAATCCAAGCTCTTTTATGATCTCGCCTGTTTTTTCTACTTCTTTACATAAAAGACTGCAAAACTCGTCCATATATCTCCCACTATTTTTTATATCTGTGGATACAAAAGAGCAATACATACACCTTGAGGGACAAAATGGAATGCCAATATACAAGCTTACGGAATTTTCCTTTATTCTTTTTAGTATTTTTTCCTCATTTTTCGCTACCTTTATAGCTAAGTCACATTTTTTAGGAGATACTTCGTAAATATCCCATAAAATATCTTTTATTTCTTCAAAGGATTTACCTTGTTCGTGGAACTGCCTGACAGATTTTGCAGGACGTATTCCACTCATCACTCCCCAAGGAAGCTTTATATTCCGAATTTTTTGTGCTGCTTTTACAAAGCATTTTGTACAGGCACAGCCATATATTTTCTTGATTATTTTTTTATCTTCTACGGAGTTTTTAAATGGATATTCATATAAATAATTATATGTTTCACCTTCAAAATCTATAATACATTCTACTTTTATAATATCGTCTGTGTGAGAAAAAAATGTTTTTATTTCTCCTTCCTCATCACGGGAAAAGAAGATATTTATAAAAATATTCATTTCATAGTCGCAGCTGTATCCTTCTTGTATTAAACGCATTTTTTACTCCGTAACATATAGGTTATTTTTCTTTTCATATCCTATTGTGGTGCTTTCTCCATGACCGGGATAAACCACAATATCCTCTTCCATTTTATAAATAATATTTTTAATTGAATTTTCAAGTATTTTTCCATTACCGGTAGGAAGATCACATCTTCCAATACTTCTTTTAAATAAGGTATCGCCGGAAAATAGGTTATTTTCTATTTTGTAACACACACATCCTGAAGTATGCCCCGGAGTGTGAATACATTTTACCCTGATCCCGTCAAATTCTCTTTCCTCACCGTCCTTCATAATTATATCACACCCATTTTCTATATAGGTATTATAAAGAACTATCTGAGGATTTTTAAGATTTTCACTGCAATCTGGTGATCCTACTAGTGTTTTTTTTAGGCTTTTGCACGAAAAAACATGGTCAAAGTGACAATGTGTCAAGAGGATATAGTTAATATCTATATCCTCTGTTTCACGCAATATTTTTTTTGTATCAATTCCCGGATCTATCAATATTCCCTTATTCCCGTTTTTTATAAGGTAGCAATTCTGATCCATTTCGTAAGTTACAATTTTTTTAATTTCCATATCAGTTATAAAGTCTTACCGGCAGAATCATAAATGTGTAGGAATCATCTCCACTTGCTGAACGGATGAAGCATGAGCTTCTCGGATTAGAAAGCTCCATCTTTATTTCATCTTCTTCGCAAGCACGCAAAGCTTCCAAAAGATATTTATGATTAAAGCCAATCTCTATATCTTCTCCATTTACCGAAACATCCACTTCATCGTGAACCTGACCTTTTCCTGTCATGCAGGTAATTTCTATTTTGTCTGTTAAAATATTAAGTCTTACAGGAACTTTTTCCGCTTTTGCAGAAATATCGTCATTTATAAGAAGTGATGCTCTTTCCAAGCTTTCGGAAAGTTCTGCTGTATTTGCAATTACAAATATGCTGTTTGGAGTAGTCAAAACAGGCTTGTAATTTATAAATTCTCCCTCCAAAAGTCTGGTAATAACCTTGTAACTTCCAAAGTCAAACATAGCGTGACGTTCGGAAACAATTACATTAACTTCCTTCTCATCATCATCTTCCAAAACTTTGAATACTTCACGAAGAGTCATCCCCGGAACTACAAATTTGATGTTTTGAAGTGAGGAATTTACAGTTTCCTTGCATATAGCAAGACGGTATCCGTCTGTAGAAACAACAGATAACACTCCTGTATCTATTTCAAATAAAGAACCTGTCAAAACCGGTTTTCTTGCTTCGTTTTGAGAAACAGAGAAAATGGTCTTTCTTATCATATTTTTAAGTGATGCTTGAGATAGTGTAAAACGGTATGTTTCACTTATCTGAGGTACTGCAGGATATTCATTTGAGGAAAGTCCTTGAATATTAAACTCTGCATTATCACATTTTATAGTTGTAACGTTATTAGATTCGTTAACTTCGATTAGAACATCACTGCCGGGAAGCTTTCTGATAATTTCTCCAAAAATTCTTGATGAAATAGCGATAGAACCGCCTTCTGATACATCACAAACATCAGAGTATTCTATACATAAATCAAGGTTATTTCCCGTTACTATAATATTGCCGTTTCCTTCTGCATCCAATTTAATACATTCAAGTATTGGCATAATTGATTTTGAAGAAACTGCTTTTTGTACTGTATTTATAATTTTTACCAATTGATTTTTTTGGCAGGAAATTTTCATATATTCATCTCCTTTAGGTGTTGATAAAATAAAATTGATTTTCTCCCATAGGTAGGTACGTAGGTAATATATTATTTATAGTAGTAATAGTATTAGTGGTGTTAGTTTGATGAAAAAGTGGTAAAACTGCCTTTAAATCTTACTTTTTTGGAAGAAATTTTCAGTGGAGAAAGTGTTGAAAATTTCGATCTATTAACAGTAATAAAATGGTAATTTTATATCCACTAATTTTCCACACAAAAGGTGTTAATAATTTTAAAGTGAGTTAATATCCTTTGTAATGGCATCAATATCGGATTTTAGTATAGAGTCTGTTTTAATTAGCTCCATAATTTTATCCACACCATACATTATGGTTGTTCTGTCTTTATTTCCCAGTGCCTTTGCTATCATAACAAAGTTCATATTTGTAAGAGTTTTGCAAAGATACATAACTATTTGCCTAGGGAGAGCAATGTTTTTCTGTTTGGATTTTCCTAATATTTCATCTGCAGAAATATTGTAATAAGAAGAAACACTGTCTATAATTTTTTGTGGAGTTATTTTAATTACTCCGTCATCAGGAACAATAGATCTGATTGCAGCTTCTGCTGTGTCTATTGTAATAGGTAAATTTTTAATTCCTGCGTAGGATATAATTTGAAGAAGAGCTCCCTCTAATTCTCTTACGTTGGAGTCTATTCTTTCTGCTATATAGGAAAGAACCTCCTCACTGATGTATGATTTTTGAGCTTCTGCCTTCTTTTTAAGGATAGCTACTCTTGTTTCATAGTCAGGAGATGTAATGTCTATATTAAGTCCCCATTCAAATCTGGTTTTTAGTCTTTCTTCTATTGTAACAAGGTCTTTAGGTTTGCGGTCACTAGTCAAAACGATTTGCTTATTATTAAGGTATAAATCGTTAAATGTATGGAAAAATTCTTCCTGTGTACCTTGCTTGTTTTCAATGAACTGGATGTCGTCTATTAAAAGTACATCAACATTTCTGTATAGTTGACGGAAGGAACCCATGTCCTTTACATGAAGAGATTCGATCATTTCGTTGGTGAATCTTTCACTGGTTACATAAACCACCTTTTTTTCAGGTGAATTTTTTAGTATTTCATTGCCGATTGCCTGCATTAAGTGAGTTTTACCCAGACCGGAATTACCGTATAGGAAAAGAGGGTTATTCTTCTCCTGACCGGGATATTTGGCAGTGCTCATAGCAATGGCTGTTGCATACTCATTAGATGGTCCTATTACAAAATTATCAAATGTGTATTTAGGATTTAGATTTGTCTTTACTTTCTTTTCGTTAGTTTCGTATACAGGAGTAGCTTCGCCTTTTTCAGGCTCGACAAACTGATCTTTAAGTATAATTGTAAGCTTTACAGGTCTTGCAACTATCTTAGAGATTGATTTTTCTATTATTTCTGTATAGCGTAGTTCTATCATAGTTTTGCAGATAGAAGTAGAAACAGCAACGGCGAAATTTTCGCCTTCAAAAGAAATAGGGACAATATCCTTTATGTAGGTGTTATACCCTACAACCGAATTGATATCGTTTTGTATATAGGATAATGAAGCATTCCATATTTGCTTAATATCCATTTTTATCCCCTTTCGATTTAATTGTATACATATCAATGGCTCATAAATAGAGCGCTACTCTAATAATAACAGAAAATTTTCAATTTTACAAGGTAATTTTGAAATATTTTGTAAAAAAAATTTAATTTAATAGATATTTTCGTAAAATTAAGGAAAAATAAAGAAAAACTTTAAAGGAGATATTATGAAAAACTATTTTGAAATAACAGGAGTATATGCAAGAGAGGTACTGGATTCCAGAGGGAATCCTACAGTTGAAGCTGAGGTTTATATAAAAAACGGAATTTTTGGAAGAGCGATAGTACCTTCCGGTGCTTCTACAGGAATTTTTGAAGCAGTGGAAAAAAGAGACGGTGATAAAGAAAGATATATGGGAAAAGGGGTATTGGAAGCTGTTGGTAAGGTAAATACCGTTATAAGAGAAAGTCTGGTAGGAAGAAATGTCTTATCTCAAAGAGAAATTGATATGGAGCTTATCAGACTGGATGGAAGTGAAAATAAAGAAAACCTTGGTGCAAACAGTATTTTGGCAGTTTCGGCAGCCTGCGCTGATTGTGCTGCAAAGGCTTTGGGAATAAGCCTTTTTAAATATCTGGGAGGAGTTAATGCCCATGTTTTGCCTCGTCCTATGATGAATATTTTAAATGGCGGTGCTCATGCGGATAATAATCTGGATATACAGGAATTTATGATAATACCTACTTCTGCCCTTTCTTTTAAAAAAGGACTGGAGCAATGTGTTTGTGTATACCATTCATTAAAGAATGTATTAAAGGAAAAAAATCTTTCTACTGCTGTTGGAGACGAAGGAGGATTTGCTCCAAATTTAAATAGCGATGAAGAAGCATTTGATTTGCTGATAGAAGCGATAGAAAAAGCAGGATATAAATCGGGAAAAGATTTTATGATTTCGGTGGATGCTGCCAGCTCTGAATGGATAAAAAGTGATGGAGAATATCATCTTCCGAAATCGGATAAGAGGTTAGATTCCAAGCAGCTATGTGATTATTGGGAAAAAATAGTTAATAAATACCCTATATATTCCTTGGAAGATCCTATGGGAGAAGAGGATTGGAAAGGCTGGGAAATGATAACAAAAGTGATAGGAAACAAGGTAAAGCTGGTTGGGGATGACCTTTTTGTAACTAATACAAAAAGACTGAAAAAAGGTATAGAAGGTAATATAGCAAATACAATACTAGTAAAAATAAATCAAATAGGAACTATTACAGAAGCCTTGGATGCAGTAGAGATGGCGCATAAATCAGGATATTCCGCTATTTTATCCCACAGAAGCGGAGAAACAGAAGACACAATAATTTCGGACATTGCTGTGGCAGTAAATTGCGGCTTGATTAAAACAGGTGCCCCTGCACGAACGGAAAGAGTGGCAAAATACAACAGGCTTTTAAGAATTGAGGATGAACTGATATTTACAGCAGAATTTTAAAATATTTGACTTTTTTATCTGCGTGATGTATAATTAAGGTGAAATAAGGAAGGAGGAGATAACAATGAATTGTGAAAATTGTATGTTTAATACGAGAATTGTTGATAAATTAAAAAATGAAACTCCTTCTCAAAAGGTTTTGGATGAGCTTACCGGAGTATTTAAAGTATTCGGTGATGTTACCAGAATAAAAATACTATGGAATCTGTTTGATAAAGAGATTTGCGTAGCGGAAATAGCGGAAAAAACACAGATGAGCCAATCTGCTATCAGCCATCAGCTTCGGGTTTTAAAAGAGGCAAGATTGATAAAAGCACGCCGAGATGGGAAAAATACTTTTTACTCTTTGGATGATGAACATGTAAAAAGAATTATAGAACAAGTTATGATTCATATAAATGAGTAGACCTCTGAAAAATATCAAAAAGATAAAATTATATAAATTAAGTAAGATATAAAAAAACTCCGTAACATTTACGGAGTTTTTGTTTTGTATAAGAAAACCACGCCATAGTGGCGTGGTTCAAAAAAGGTTATTACCTATGAGCAATAGACAGAAAAACTCCGATTGTATATAATAAATTGTGACCTGCCAGTTACAATAAAA
>SVKH01000016.1 GCA_015068545.1 Oscillospiraceae bacterium | reverse complement strand
GCACAGTGCGGATAGTTTCATTCTCATCAAATCCACCTACTGAGCACAGATACAAAAGGCCTCTTTCATACCATTGTCCTTGGTGAGGTCTTACGTTGTCTGTCATAGGGAAAGTCATATCCTTTGTGTTTCCGTTTTGGTCAAGAATACGCACAAGCATTGAGCTTACTTGCTCCACAGTTACGTCATCATCCATACCCATAGTAATCTCTGCAGTGTGGGTTGCCTGTCCATCCTCATCGGTAGAGGAAATGATAACAGGCTCATAGCCGAATATGTATGCGTAGTTCGCACCGCTTATTTGGATAGATGTATCAGGAATCTGCGGAATGTCCTCTTCCTTTTCGTCCTCATCATCTTTGTCCTCTTCGGCAGGTTTGTTGTCCTTATCTTCTTCCGTTGTGTTGTCTTCTGCGTCCTTGTCGTTTGCGGAATTATCTTCATCGCCTGTCAGGTTGTCTTTGTCCTCTTCGGTAGGATTGTTGTCTTCGGTATTATCACCGGTATCTGTTGGCTTATCGCCATTTTCGTCTGGGATGATGTGGTCCTTTTCGGTGTCCTCTCCATTTCCCTCAGATGGATTGTTGTCTGAATTATCTATGCTTTCTTCGTATTCTTCTTTTTCATTAGGAAGAACTATGTCTACCTTTTCTTCGGTTTCTTTTTCGATAATAATTCCATCAACGTGCCAACCGTCAAGCTCTCTCTTCAAAACGTACCATTGAACCTCGTAGCTATCGCTGTTAAAGTCGTTCCATGAAATCTGTGTACCGGAGCTTGTGTATAGCAATGCGCCTTGCTTTTTGTATTCCTTTTCCAGCTTTTTGAATACATTAGACTCTTGTGGAGTTCCCTCCAGATATGCCTCAATGTCAGCTTCGGTAACGGTATCGCCTATTACAATATGGAAGTTATTATTTAGTCTTTGGTTTAGCTTGGATTCTCCTACTTGGTCTGAAAAGTGTGAAGTATCACGGGTTTCCACGTTACCTGCGCTGTCCCATTGTACGCCCCAGCGGCTTATAAAGAACAGTACATCTTCGCCGGATACAATGGAATTTTCATAACTAGGTCTGTTATTTCCCGGAAAGCTTGGTCTGTTTGGCGCTGCAAAGGCAACTGCCGATGACAGAGTAACTGCTGTGGCTACAAATAGCGCAAGAAATTTTTTCATAAAAATCATCCTCCTTACAAAATTAAACACGAAAAGCTGCTCCGTCGCACCTACGGGAAAACGAAGCAATGCACTTCTTGTACTGCATAACCTTTAAAAGTCATTCACCGGCTTCAAATATATACGCAGTAAAATAATAAATGTTTACACTTTGGGTAACAAAGTCCCCTAAAAAGCAAAAAAGTTGCAAGCAAACTGAACGTGTCAGTATGTTGCAACCAGACAACCATAGCAAATGCTTTAGGTTCACGGCTTTGCGTCCTGCAATTTCTTACAGTTTGCCAAAATATTCAAATATATTATATATGAAAGAAATCCTGTTGTCAACTTTTTTCTGGAAAAAAATTAAGATATTTTTAAAGTATCTTGGTAAACGGGCTAAAAAATGCCACATTGCAACAGCTTTATCAGTTTTGTTTTCGTACTACGGCATAGTCGTCACCAAGGCGGTAGTATGGGCAGTTATCAAAGGAAGACTGCATAAATTTCAGCATCTCGTCTTCGTCAAGATTCATTTCGCACACATAGCAATCGTAATAATCGTCATAGGTATAGTATGCACATTCTTCGCATCTGGTTTTTATCTTTTTCATGTCCGGCTCCTATCTTTTTTGAAATTCCACATTCTCTATGGTAAATTCTTTGCCGTCAAGGTAATTTAAAATACCACCGTCTGTAGAGAAGGAAAATTTTAGCTTATATGAATATAATGCCTGACCGTAGTAGGGAAATTTCTTGTTTATTTCATTTCTTCCGTACTTTCCGTCTCCAAGAAGAGGATTGCCTATAGCGGCAAAGCTCACACGAATTTGGTGTGTTCTGCCGGTTTTTAGCTCCGCCTCCACCAGTGAATGGTCAGAATATTCCTTTATCACACGGTAGTTTGTAATAGCGGTTTTTGAGCCCTTTTTGGATTCGCTGGAGAAGTATACCTGTTTTTTTACCTCATCTTTAAAGATATATCCTTTAATAGTGCCGGATTTTTTTGCAAGATGTCCCCATACAAGGCACAGATACTTCTTTTCCAGTTCTCTGTCTTTGATTTTTTGGTTAAGGATTCGCAGGGTTTCGGCGTTTTTTGCGGCAATAACTATACCGCCTGTGTTGCGGTCTATGCGGTTTGCCAAGGCGGGAACAAAGGTGTTCTCCTCTTCCGGTACAAATTCTCCTTTATTGTATAGGTAGCTTTTTATGTGGTCTATCAGGGTGTTTGTACTGCCTTCGTTGTCTGCGTGTACGCATATGCCTTGCTTTTTATCCACCAGCAGGATATTCTCATCTTCGTAAATTACCGAAATATCTGCATCAATATTTAAAAAGGCATTGTCAGCCTTCGGCTTTTCGAAAAATTCATCCTTTACATATAGCTTTAGGGTATCTCCTTCAGAAAGCTTATAGGCGCCGTCCTTAATGTGCTTGTTATTTACTTTTACGCAGTCTTTTCTAAGACTTTTATACAGCATACTCTGGGGCATGGCGGGAAGGAGTTTAGTAAGAAATTTATCCAGCCTTTGTCCTGCATCATTCTTATTTACGGTAAATTCTCGCACAATCTCAGCCCCTTTTTCGTGGTTTTTTAATTTTTTGTAACAAATTCCGCTAACATATTGTATCACATCTTTAAGTGTGATACAATACCCGTGACTATGTTTTTTTGAAAGGAAGATAAAAATGGGATTGTTTTTCAATTACGATAAACCCGGTCCGGGAGTGGAAAAGGACGGGCCTAAAAAAAGAGGAGTATTTTTGTTTTTGGAGCTTTTGTGGCGTAAGCTGGGCAAGATATTTTTGTCCAATATGCTGTATGTACTGGTGAGCTTGCCGGTGATATTGCTTTATCATTTTCTGTGCTTCTACTTTCTGTCTGCTATCATGCCGGCTGAGATTGTGGGAAACAGCACAGTGATAAACCAGCTTACTCTAATACTTACGGCTCTTCTTACAATTTTCTGGGGCACAGGTCCTGTTTCCTGTGGCTACACATTCCTGTTGCGAAATTTTGCAAGAGAGGAACATGTGTGGCTTGTATCAGATTTCTTTGAACACATCAGGAAGAATTTTAAGCAAAGTCTTATCATATTCGTTATAGATATTGTGGTTCTGGTATCCGGAGTAAATTCCATTTACTTTTACTTCAATATGTCAGGTCAATATCCTATGCTACGGTATCTGGCATATTTTATGATTGCGGCTATGATTATATACACCTTTATGCACTTCTATATGTACGAATTTTTGATAACCTTTAATGTAAAGGTAAAGGATGTGTTTAAAAACTCACTTATCATGGCATTTGCGTCAGCGCCTATAAACGTATTCCTCGTTATATTCGTGGTGGTAGCAACATATATGTTTTTCAGCATACTTACACCTATTGCAATTTTGCTGGTTACATTTTTGTTCTGGGTGAGCCTGATGAGATTCTGTATAGACTTCTCATCTGCAAGAAAGATAAAAAAAGAACTTATAGACAAGGTCAACAAGGAGAGTGACGAGTAAATGTCAGCGGAATTTTTGGCAAGCTACGATGTGGCTGTAATTGGAGCAGGTCATGCCGGTATTGAGGCAGGGCTTGCGGCAGCACGCCTTGGAATGAAAACAGTTATGTTCTCCATAAGCCTTGATGCAATAGGAAACCTTCCATGCAATCCAAGCATAGGCGGAACGGCAAAGGGACATTTGGTTCGTGAAGTAGATGCATTAGGCGGAGAAATGGGAAAGGTCGCTGATGCCACCTTTATCCAGTCAAAAATGCTGAATGTGGGAAAAGGTCCTGCTGTTCATTCCCTAAGATGCCAGATTGACAGAAAGCGATATCACATCGAAATGAAGAAAAGGCTGGAGAATCAGGCAAACTTGCAAATAAAGCAAGCAGAAATCGTCGATGTATTATTTAATGAGGAAAATAACGTCTGCGGAGTGGAAACTCACCTGGGGACAAAATACGGTGTTCGTGCCGTTATTATAGCAACAGGAACCTACCTAAAGGGAAAAATAATGATAGGTGAATACGAGCGTGAGGCAGGTCCTGACGGAATGTTCCCTGCTAATATTCTTTCGGCAAATCTTAAAAAAAGAGGTATGGATATTGTCCGATTCAAAACAGGAACGCCTGCCAGAATCCACGGTGATTCCTTAAATTACGAAAATATGGAAAGGGAAGAAGGAGACGAGAAGATTGTTCCATTTTCCTTTGAAACGGAAAATGCCGGTGAAAATACGGCCTGCTGTTGGCTAACGTATACAAATGAAGAAACTCATAAGATTATACGCGACAATCTGGACCGAACTCCTACATACAGTGGCAGAGTAGAGGGAGTAGGTGCCAGATATTGCCCATCTATTGAGGATAAGGTGGTAAAATTCAGCGAAAAACCAAGGCATCAGCTATTTATGGAGCCTATGGGTGATGACACAAAGGAAATGTATGCTCAGGGAATATCCACAGGTCTGCCGGAGGATATTCAGCTAGAGATGCTCAGGACTATAAAGGGTCTGGAAAATGTAGAGATTATGCGTCCGGCATATGCCATAGAGTATGATTGCTGCGATCCGACGCAGCTATACCCAACCTTAGAATTTAAAAATTTCCATGGTCTTTATGGAGCAGGCCAGTTTAACGGCACCAGCGGATATGAGGAAGCCGCGGCTCAGGGGTTGGTTGCCGGTATAAATGCGGCGCTTAAACTTAAAGGCGAAGAACCGCTTGTGCTGAAAAGATATGACGGATATATGGGGACACTTATAGACGACCTTGTAACCAAGGGTACAAATGAGCCTTATCGCATGATGACATCCAGAAGTGAGTATCGCTTGCTTTTAAGACAGGATAATGCCGATGAAAGACTTACTCCAATGGGATATCGAGTGGGACTTATATCGGAAGAAAGATATAATAAATTTTTGAAAAAAATGGACGCCATAGACAAAGAGGTGGAAAGGATATCTTCCATAGTTCTTCCGCCGTCCAAGATAAATCCTATCTTGGAGGAAAATGGGACAACTCCTGTCACCACAGGTCTAAGGCTGTCTGATGCCTTAAAACGTCCGGAACTAGACTACAAAAAGCTGGAATCAGTTGACGAAACCAGAGTACCTCTTCCTGACGATGTATGGGAAGAGGCGGAAATCAGGCTCAAGTATGACGGATATATTTTAAGACAAAAACAACAAGTGGAGCAGTTTAATAAAATGGAAAATAAGCTTCTGCCGGATGATGCGGATTATATGCAGATTCATGGTTTGAGAATTGAGGCAAGGCAGAAACTTAGCAAGATAAGACCGAAGTCTTTAGGACAAGCCTCCAGAATATCGGGAGTTTCGCCAAGCGATATTTCGGTGCTTATAGTGTGGCTGGAAAGCCGTAAATAAAGAGTGAAGGAGGTACATGAAGGTGCTTTTTAATTCGTTGCAATTTCTAATATTCTTCCCCATAGTCACCTTGGTGTACTTTGCTATTCCGCAAAAGATAAGGTATTTATGGTTGCTTGGTGCCAGTTACTATTTCTATATGTGCTGGAATCCGGAGTACGCGCTGCTGATGCTGACGTCAACGGCAATAACCTACTTAAGCGGATTCTTCATAGAAAGAGGAAAAACGGATCTCACACGAAAAATAATGGTGGGAGTGAGTTTCTCTTTAAACCTAGCAATACTGTTTTATTTTAAATACTTCTACTTTACGGTAGATAATATCAATGCAATAAGAGGTCTTTTCAATCTCAAGGCACTTGTGCCGCGATTTGACGTAATATTGCCGGTAGGAATTTCGTTTTACACTTTTCAGGCGCTATCCTATACGGTGGATGTCTATCGCAAAGAGATTCCGCATGAGAAAAACTTTTTTAAATATGCTCTTTTTGTGTCCTTTTTTCCACAGCTTGTGGCAGGACCTATTGAGCGTTCAAAAAATCTTCTGACTCAGATGAGCGAGAAGCACGCTTTTAACTACAACAAGGCAAGAGAAGGCTTTCTGTTGATGCTTTGGGGATTTTTTCAAAAACTGGTAATTGCCGATAGAGCAGCTATTTTTGTTAATACGGTGTATAATGATTCGTCAAATTTCAGTGGAGCGATGTTGTGTATTGCAACAGTGCTTTTCGCGGTTCAGATATATTGTGATTTTGCATCCTATTCTCTTATTGCCAAGGGTGCGGCAAAGGTAATGGGATTTGAGCTGATGGATAACTTCAGGCAGCCGTATTTGTCGGTATCTATCGCAGAGTTTTGGCGAAGATGGCATATTTCTCTGTCAGGATGGTTCAAGGACTATTTATACATTCCTTTGGGGGGAAACCGAAAGGGAACGGTAAGAAAGTATTTTAACCTTATGGTAGTTTTTTTGGTCAGTGGACTGTGGCATGGAGCAAGCTGGAACTTTGTCATTTGGGGAATTATTCACGGAATATATCAAATAGCAGGAGACATTACTAACAATTCGAGAAAACTGGTCTGTGAGCTGATAAATGTGGACAGAACGAAACCGCAGTATATATGGTTCAGACGAGGAATTACCTTTGTGCTGGTGTGCTTTGCGTGGATATTCTTCCGCAGCGAAACTCTGACCCAGGCGCTGGATATTATAAAGCGAATCTTTGTGGGCTTTGAGCCATGGACTTTGTATGAAGGCGGACTTACCTCCGCAGGACTTAATATGGCGAATTTGTGGGTGCTGTTCCTTGGTGTTTTGGTGCATATTCTCGTGAGTATAAAGGGTTACAGCGGTATCAGCGTATCAAAAGAAGTGGAAGAAATGCACCTTTTGGCAAGATGGCCCGCTTACCTGGCTTTGCTGTTTGCAATATTGATTTTCGGCATCTATGGGCCGGGGTATGCTGCCAGTCAGTTTATATATTTCCAATTTTAAGGAAAGGAGTTTGAGTGTATGAAAAACTTGTTAAAATCAATGATATTTGTACTGGTCTTTTTGATGTTGTTTTCCGGCGCTCAGACTCTGCTGTCACGAAAGGAAACGGAAGGTTGGTGGAACACCACCGCAAAAATTGACGGATTCTATAATAGTGAGAAAAATGAGTATGATGCCATCTTTTTTGGCTCATCAAACGCGTATTGTAGCTTTAACCCGTTAGTAATTTGGAAGGAAACAGGGAATAAATCCTACGTTTTTGCCACTCAGCAGCAACCGGTATGGGCTACCTATCATTATATGGTGGATGCTTTTAAAACACAAAGTCCGGAGCTGGTGGTTATGGACGTCCTTATGTTTTCTAAAAATGAAGAAAAATATGATGATGGTGTAAATTACACTTTTTGCGATAATATGCCATTTTCGCGGAATAAGGTGGAGCTTGTATATGCGTCTGTGCCAAAGGGTAAAAGATTTGGTCTCTTATGCAATTTTGTAAAGTATCACTCCAGATGGAGTGAACTGAAAAAGCAGGATTTCGAGTACAAAAAATCCGAAATGAAGGACTATTCCAAGGGATTCTGCGTGCTATCTCAGGTATATAGCGGAGAAGAAATAGTGCGTGAAGATGTTTCTAAAGTGTCGGATTGCGCAGAATTACTACCAAAAAATGAAGAATACTTGAAAAAAATAATTGCATTGTGTAAGGAAAAGAACACAAGGCTTCTGCTGGTAAAAACCCCATCTAATGCCACAGCAGAGGAGAAAAAGTACTACAATGCTGTTGAAAAGATTGCGGTAGAAAACGGTGTGGATTTTGTGGATTACAACCTGCTTTATGACGAGATCGGCATTGACATGAAGGCTGATTTTTATGATGATAGTCACTTAAATGCCTGGGGTGCAGAAAAGTTCTCAGCATATTTTGCCAATAGTGAGAAATTTTTGGAGGAAAAAACAGTCATTGAAGATGACTGGGACGCAGATTATCAGAAATATCTTGAAGAAACACAGAAAAAATAAAAAAATATAACAAAAAGTATTGACAAATTGAAAAAACATTGTTATAATTGTATCTGTTGTTGAGATATTTTCTACGGAGAGATGTCTGAGCGGTTGAAAGAACCGGTCTTGAAAACCGGCGGCGTGCGAGCGCCCGTGGGTTCGAATCCCACTCTCTCCTCCACTTACAACTTAATATAGAGTTGGGCATACAGTAAATTGTGTCGGTAGCAATTTTGCTAGTATGCTGTTTTTCTCTATGGAGAAGTACTCAAGAGGCCGAAGAGGCGCCCCTGCTAAGGGTGTAGGTCGGGAAACCGGCGCGAGGGTTCAAATCCCTCCTTCTCCGCCATAAATCGACAAGTTTCGACTTGTCGATTTTTTGTTGCGATTATCGTGATAATGTAGTACAATAATAAGGAGTCAAGAAAAATGTCCCATATGTCCCGTTATTATGTGATAGAAATATCAACAGAATAACGAGTAGGGAATATGAATGAGTAAAGGATTGACATTAGCAACGATTACAATGAGAATTATGGGGGTTGACGGATATAATCCAATCACTTCGGAAAGTAGCCAATGGATTAATTGGGTGACGAATTTTGGACTGGGGACATGTAGATATTGTGCAGAACAAAATGGAAAAATATATAAATACGATAGTCCTCCAGAACATATACCCGTACACGATAGATGTAATTGTTACATAGAGCCAGTAGTTACAATAAAGATTGGAACTGCAACAATAGATGGTAGTTTTGGTGCAGATAAATGGCTATATCTATACAAAACTTTGCCGGGGAACTACATATCTAAAGAGAATGCCAAGAAAAAAGGATGGAATAATCTGATGGGAAATCTTAGAAAAGTGATTCCGGGAGCGACCATAGGTGGAAATGTATATTACGATTATGGTAATAAGTTGCCACAAAAACCAGGGAGAGTCTGGCATGAAGCTGACATAAATTATACAGGCGGATACAGAAATCAACACAGAATTATCTATTCAAATGATGGTCTTATGTTTGTCACATATGACCATTATGAAACATTCTATGAATTAGTATAGGAGGAAGCAGGATGAAAGGATACGAAATAAATTTTAGAAGTTGCAAGACATATGCGGAGCTATATGAGAGAATAATAAAAGGAATGGATTTTCCACAGTGGTGCGGAAAAAACCCTGATTCAATATGGGATATGCTGAGTTCTGATATAAAAGTACCTGCTATCATATATTTAGAGGGCGTTAATGAAATCCCGAATGAATTATCTGAGCACAAGGATATTATCTTGAAAATATTTGACAGAGCTCATGTTTGGTATAAAGAATTAGGAGAGACTGTAGAAGTAAAGATGTTAGAGAAGTAGATTTTAATTGGAAAGGGTAAGAAACTGCACAGCTATGTGTAAAAACTAATATATTGTGCATATGACTGGTAGCGTTCCTTCTCCGCCAAAAAGAATGGCTTAAAACCTAGTGTTTTAAGTCATTTTTTTGTTTCTTCTAACATTTTTTGTGTTTTTTCTAACACTTGTATTTTCAAATTCCAATTGCGTCTTGCAGTGTTTGCATATTTTCGGTTTTTGCGATGTTGTTTTTGTGTATGTAAATCTTTTCTGTTGTACTGGTTTGACCGTGAACTGGTTGTACAGAAATGCCTGCCAGAGGCTTTCTACTTTCGAGCATAAGGATTGCTTTCAACTTGCTATGCTTTTGATTATTGATAGAACACAGAAACTATATCATTCACTTTTAATCATTTAAAAGCATAATAAGATGGTTTTTCTGTTCTGTCAAATTATACAATAATTTATTGTTTTGTCTAATTATATTGATTCTTGGAGTATTTTGGTATATAATATAATCATCTTAAAAATAAGGGGGTTTTCAATTTGAAAACAGATATTAACATTATCAAAAGGTTAGCAAGAATGGGTGTTCTTGACACAGAACCAGTAAAATACAAAAAAGATGATGATATTATTATCAAAAATGATATGGAAGAAGAACAAAAAGTCATTATTGATAATATAACAGATGAAGATTTACCATTGTTGGTTGCTATGAAGCAACTTGAATATATCAAAACAATAAGAAGCATTGTTAAGTTCAGTTTTGTATGTGGTCTTGTTGCTGCTGGTATTTGGTTATTATTGTTTTTAATTTCTATATCTTAATACATAAAATACCACTCTTTATAGGGTGGTATTTTTAACTATATAAATAAATCTTTTTCAAATCTTGTCTCTCAGAACTATGTGAAAGGTGTCTTTGTATTACAAACATTTCTGCTTTTTCTTTCCCCAACTTTTGGGGACATAATGCTCAACTGCCAACTGGAAATGATACTTTCTAAACTCATGATTTTTGCCGGTTTGTGGGAGTTCCAATATCTTTGTAATTCTTCTTATCTCATTACTCATTGTAAGTCCTGCCATTTTCCCATTTTGAAACTGCTTTATCTGATACACCTAGCATTTATGCCAATTTTGCTTATGACAAGCCTTTTTCAGTTCTTGATTAAAAAATGTAGTTGCCAAATTTGTAACCACACATAGCGCTCTCTCCGTACATATAGTTTACAATAAAGGCTGTATTTTTTGAGATTTGCAAGTAGAATTTTAGTAGAGATTACATATTTTAAAACGTTGCGGTTGAAGATGCCATTGTGCGCTCAGATTTGGCACTGTATTTGCATTACCACAGTAGCGTGACTCAAAAGAGGTGCATATTTGTATTTATAAAAGGGTTTTGTTACAAAAATGATATAGAATATAAAACCATAAACTATTGTAAAATTCTACAAATTGTGATATAATGCTTAAAATGAATTTAAATATTAAGGAGTGATTTTATGGATCAGAAAAAAAGAGGAAGCTTTTCCGGCAGAATAGGATTTGTCCTTGCGGCGGCAGGCTCGGCTGTTGGATTGGGAAATCTTTGGAGATTCCCGTATCTTGCCGCTAAAGACGGTGGCGGTGTATTCCTTTTGGTGTACATAATCATGGCGTTAACCTTTGGATTTGCCCTGATGGCAACGGAAATCGCTATGGGCAGAAAAACAAAGAGCAGTCCTATTACAGCTTATGGTAAGATAAGCAAGAAATTTGCTTTTTTAGGACCTATAACGGCGATAGTTCCAACTATCATTTTCCCATACTACTGCGTAATCGGTGGTTGGGTAACAAAGTATTCGGTAGACTACCTGATTGGCGCGGGTATGAAGACCGTTGCAGACGGATTCTTTGTGAACTTTATTTCAAGCTTTTCGCCAATTCTATGGTGTGCAATTTTCCTTGGAATAAGTGCCGTGGTGGTATTCTTTGGTGTGGAAAAGGGTATAGAAAAGTTTTCTAAGGTACTCATGCCGGCACTTGCGGTAATAGTAATAGGTATCGCTATTTTCTCCCTTACTTTAAAGGATCCTGAAAGTGGCAGAAATGCTATTGACGGACTTAAAATCTACGTTATTCCTGACTTTACAGGCATGACGGTAGGCAGATTCTTTAGGATAGCACTTGATGCAGTAGGACAGATTTTCTTCTCAATGAGCCTTGCTATGGGTATTATGGTTACATACGGATCATATGTAAAGGATGATTCTGACCTAGTTAAATCAGTTAACCAAATTGAAATTTTTGATACAGCTGTGGCGTTGCTGGCAGGTCTTATCATGATTCCTACTGTTTTCACCTTCCAGGGCGCGGCAGGTCTTGAAAAAGCCGGTCCTAGCCTTCTGTTCATATCTCTTCCGCAGGTGTTCCAGCAGATGGGATTTGTAGGTCATATCATAGGCGCTTTGTTCTTTATTCTTGTGTTGTTTGCCGCACTTACTTCATCGGTATCACTACTGGAAGCAATCGTATCTATGGTTATGGATAAGTGGGACATATCAAGAAAAAAAGCAACAACATTATCTGTTGTAGTGACTTCTGCAATAGCTCTTGTGGTATGCTTGGGATATAATGTACTATCCTTTGGAATTACTCTTCCAAATGGTGCAACAGATCAAAACTTACTGGATGTTATGGACTACGCAATCAACAGTGTAGTTATGCCGATAGTTGCACTTCTTACCTGCCTGATGGTTGGTTGGGCTTGCAAAACAACAGTAATCACAGACGAAATCAAGAAAAACGGCGAAAAGTTCAGCCGAGAAGGTCTGTACAATGTAATGATTAAGTTCATTGCTCCTGTTTGTTTGGTGTTGATCCTTATCTCAGGATTTGGAGTATTTGCGTAAAAATATATAGAAGCTGTCAAAAATGACGGCTTCTTTTTTTCTCCGAAAAATTGACAGACAATGCCAAAATGTGATACAATAAACAGGACGTATTTTTGTTCTGGTGAATAGAATATTGTATAGAACAAAATTTGAGGAGAGATTATATGATTTGTAACAGCATTCTTGAAGCGATAGGAAACACTCCGCTTGTAAGATTAAATAAAATGACTGATGAAGACTCTGCCGAAGTCCTCGTTAAGTTTGAGGGAGTAAATATAGGCGGATCTATCAAAACACGAACCGCATACAATATGTTGCTGGAGGCGGAAAAGAAAGGACTATTAGATAAAGACAGCATTATAGTAGAGCCTACAAGCGGAAATCAAGGGATAGGTCTAGCTTTGGTAAGTGCGGTAAGAGGATATAAAGCCATAATCGTTATGCCGGATTCCGTTAGCGAGGAAAGACGCAAAATAGTAAAGCATTACGGAGCAGAGGTTGTGCTGATTCATGATGACGGTGATATAGGCGCTTGCATCAGGGAATGCACAAGGTATGCCTTAGAAATGGCTGAGAAGGACAGTAGGGTGTATGTCCCACAGCAATTTGAAAATGAGGCAAATACCATGGCGCACATCAGCCACACAGCCATAGAGATACTAGAGCAGGCAGACCGACCTATTCAAGGATTTTGCGCAGGAATAGGCACAGGAGGCACTATAACAGGCATAGGCGAAGTGTTAAAGGAACATAATCCTGATATAGAGATATGGGCAGTAGAACCGGAAAATGCCGCAATTTTGGCAGGTGGAAATATTGGGACTCATCTTCAGATGGGTATAGGTGACGGAATTATCCCAAAAATTTTAAATTGCGATATTTACAACGATATCTGTATTGTAACTGACGAAGAAGCCATAGAAACCTCCAAAGACTTAGCAAAAAAGGAAGGCTTGATGTGCGGAATATCGGGAGGAACAAATGTTGCCGCTGCTATAAAATTGGCGAAGAAGTTGGGTAAAGGCAAAACGGTGGTTACTGTTTTACCGGATACTGCGGAGCGATATTTTTCAACGCCCCTATTTGAGGAATTTTGAGGTGAATGATGACTAAGCTTATACTTATACGACATGGGCACAGTTTGGCGAATTTAGAGCGAAACTTTGCGGGACATACCGATGTGGATTTATCACCTATCGGAGAAAAGCAGGTAAAGAAAACCGCAGAATATGTGGCAGAAAATTATGTTGTAGATAAAATATATGCCAGTGACCTGAAAAGAGCTTTTGATACAGGCTGTGCTGTGGCAGAAGCCTGCGGGTTAGATGTTACTCCCGATTCTGAGCTGAGAGAAATATATGCAGGAAAGTGGGAGGGCTTGGCTTTTGACTACCTATCAGAAGCTTTTGAAAAGCCGTACTGGATATGGAGAAACGATATAGGAAATGCCCGTTGTACCGATGGGGAATCCGTAAAGGAGCTATCCCAAAGGATAGTAGCGGAAGTTACCAGAATTGCAGAAGAAAACCAAGGCAAAACCGTAGTAATAGCTACTCATGCAACTCCGATAAGATGTATGCAGTGCTTGTGTCAGGGTAATAACTTTGACGAAATGAAGGATATCCCGTGGGTATCTAATGCTTCTGTAACTCAGGTGAATTACGAAAAGGGCAAATTTACTTTGGATTTTGCTGGAGAAGATGAGCATTTAAAAGCTCTTGCAACAAGTCTTCCGAAAAATGTTTAGAACAAGAAAAGCAGTTTCGCAACACCGCCTACGGCGGAAGGTCGAAGTTGCTTTTCTTATGCCATGTGCTTTTTTTGAAAAGCTTTAGATTTTTGAAAAAAATTGCACTGCAGTATAATTTTTTTGCTTTATGGGAACGCAGTTTCCTATAAAGTAAAATAAGCCGATATTGTACGTTGGGAACTACCCAGTTATACAATATCGGCTGTTTTAATTATGTGAAAACTTGCTCCTGATAATAATTTCCAAAAATAACAAAATAGTATTCATACGCCCGCAGGCAGTTCTTTGGCCGGAGCTTTTTACACTTTTACGCAAGTCTGATTGTTTTAATCACTTGCTTTTTGATTGGCTCGTCGCCGGCATTTGTGTCGCATTCGGCAATCTTATCTACTACTTCAATCCCTTCGGTAACCTTACCGAAAGCAGCGTACTGACCGTCAAGGTGCGGAGCATCCTGATGCATGATAAAGAACTGGCTGGAGGCTGAATTAGGGAACATAGTTCTTGCCATGGATAGCACACCTCTTGTATGCTTCAGGCTGTTTGGAACGCCGTTTGAATCAAATTCGCCCTTGATAGAAGGAGCTTCGATGTGGTCGCCAAATTGGTTATATCCGCCGCCTTGAATCATAAAGCCTTTAATAACTCTATGGAAAATAAGTCCATCAAAGAAGTTCTTGTTTATCAATCCTACAAAGTTTTCTACTGTAATGGGTGCAATGTCAGGGTAAAGCTCAGCCTTTATAATGTCACCTGATGTCATCTCAATTTCAATATTTATCATAGCTTTTGCCTTTCTTATTCGATGATGTCGATAGTTTTAATTACAACAGGCTCTACAGGAACGTCAGTCATCTGCTGTGTGTATTCCTCGCCTTGGAAGGTAATCTTGCCTTCGATAGCAGTAGTTGCGCCTGTGGCGATTTTATCTACAACGTCAAGTCCTTCTGTGATTGCACCAAAAGCGGCATACTGGCCGTCAAGATGTGGGGAGTCTTGGTGCATAATAAAGAACTGGCTGGAAGCTGAGTTAGGCTGACTGGTTCTTGCCATAGAAAGTACACCTCTTGTGTGCTTCAGGTCGTTTTTGAATCCGTTATCTGTAAATTCGCCTTCGATAGTTGCTGTTTCTTTAGATTCGAAGTTTCCGTCATAGAAATCCCTTTCAAAGCCACCGCCCTGAATCATAAATCCTTCGATACATCTATGGAAGATAGTACCATCAAAGAAATCCTGTTCAATCAAGTTAACAAAGTTTTCTACAGATTTTGGAGCTACGTTAGGGTATAGCTCACCTTTCATTTCTGCGCCGTCTTCAAGTACAATTTTGATTTGGATAGCATCGCTCTTGTCAACACCATCAGTCTTCTTGTCTGAGGCACAGCCTGCGCCTGCAAACATTGTCATAGCTAAAAAGATACTTAAAATAGAGTTCATAATAATTCTCCTATTCTTCATTTACTTGCTCCTCCTCATCAATATGTGGTGTAGTTTCTATACTTACCACCTTAGTTTCATTTGCTAATTTCATTATGCGAACACCTTGGGTTTGTCTGCCAAAGGTGCTGATTTCTCCGGTATGTGTTCTGATGATAATGCCACCGGATGTGATAATCATAACGTCGTCCTCGTCGGTAACCGCCTTAAGACCTGCAACGTTACCTGTTTTTTCTGTAACCTTGTAGTTGTAAAGTCCCATACCGCCTCTGGACTGTACCTTATATTCGTCAAAGTCTGTCTTTTTACCATAACCGTTTTCGGTGATAGTGAGTATTTTCGCTTCCGGATTAACTGTGACAGCGCCTACAACGTAGTCATCACCCTTTAGCTTAATACCGCGAACACCGTGAGCTGTTCTGCCCATTGGACGAACATCGGTCTCGGCAAAGCGAATGGCAATACCGTTATGAGTACCTATCATAATCTCGCTTGTGCCGTCTGTGATATGCACACTGATCAGCTCATCGCCTTCGGCAATTTCAATAGCTCTTAAACCGCCGTTTCTGATTTTTGCATAAGCCATCAAGTCGGTTTTCTTAACCGTACCGTCTTTGGTGATAAAAGTCAGGAAGTGATCTTCGTCAAAGGATGCTACTGCTATCATAGCGGTAATCTTTTCTCCCTGTTCCAAAGGAAGTAGGTTAACAATTGCGGTACCTTTTGCCTGTCTGCTTGCCTCAGGTATTTGGTAACCTTTCATCCTGTATACAATACCCCGATTAGTAAAGAACAGGACATGATTATGCGTGGACGTGTTAAGCATATGCTCAACAAAATCCTCTTCCTTGGTAGCCATGCCCGAGATACCTCTACCGCCTCTATGCTGCGATTTATAGGTGTCTATCGGAACGCGCTTGGTGTAGCCTGTGTGAGTAAGAGTGATTACTACGTCTTCCTCTTCTATCAGGTCTTCGTCCTCAATATCAATAGAAGAAAGCGAAATTTCAGTTCTTCTTTCATCACCGTATTTTTCCTTAATCTTTGTAAGGTCTTCTTTTACGATATCAAGCACAACCGATTCGTTTTCCAGAATGTTCTTTAAAGAAGCGATTTTTTCTGTTGTTTGCTGATAGTCTGCCTCGATTTTGTCTCGTTCCATACCGGACAAACGTCCAAGTGGCATCTGAACTATGGCTGTTGCCTGAATTTCGGAAAGACCAAATCGCTCTGAAAGAGCAAGCTTGGCATCGGCTATGGATGCAGATCTTCTGATAACGCTGACTACTTCGTCAATATTTTCAACAACAAGCTTGTAGCCTTCCAATAGGTGAAGGTGTTCCTCTGCTTTTTTCAGGTCAAACTGGGTGCGTCTTGTTATAACGTCCTTTTGGTGAGTGATGTAGGCATCAATCATTTCTCTTAGGTTAAGGATTTTCGGAACCTTATCCACAAGAGCAAGCATTATAGCGCCGAAAGTTTCCTGCATCTGTGTAAACTTAAACAGATTATTAAGGACAACGTTGGCGTTAGCGTCACGTTTTAGCTCGAT
>SVKH01000015.1 GCA_015068545.1 Oscillospiraceae bacterium | reverse complement strand
TCCCTTCTCTGTTACAAAAGCTTCTATCCTGGTCTTATCCATCTGCAAGGTTTCGCTTGGCGATAGGTCCTCCGCAAAAATCACAAACTTTCCATCAGTGCTTTCCTCCACAACATCCTTTTCTCGTCGTAGAATCCGTATAATTCTATCCGAAACATCTCGCACATCTCCTGCTCGTGCCTGCATATACCCGTCATCCATTTCAGAAAACATTTTTGAAAAGCTCTCTGCTGTTGTCAACACAGCTGATTCTGCATTCAGTCTTTGTTTTTCTATTATGCTTAAAACCGATTGATTGTAGTCTGCGTCCTCCAGCATCATCTGATGTATAGAAAAAATCTGGGCTTCTGCCTCGCCAATTTCTTTAGTGGCTTTATAATATAAAACCTCAAGCTCCATTTTTGCTTTATCTCTGGCTTCCTCATACCGTCTACATTCCGCCTTAGCATCGTCGATATGCTTGCGCACCACAGTTGGCTGATTCTTTTTGTATACCTTTGCCCTTCCAAACGCAATACCACCACAAACCGACTTTCCCTTATATACTCGCATGGCTCTCTCCTATAAATTATCCCTAAAAAATCCTTCCATTACAACCACAGCCTGCTCTTCGTCACTTCCCGTTATCTGTACCCTGACGGTGTCATCCTTTTTTACTCCCATACCCATTACCGCAAAAATCTTCTTTGCATCTGCAGTTTTTTCCTCCTTTATCACTTTAATGTCTGAAACAAACCCAGATGCCGCCTTTACCAAAAGTCCTGCAGGACGTGCATGTATTCCCAAATTGTCTTTTATTTTATAGGTAAATTCCTTCATATTTTCTTCCTTTCTCTTACATATTTTTATTATTATGCCGAAAAACCCGTTTATTTATGCAATCGGCAATTTTATAAATTGACAAACAGATAAATAAATATTATAATGGTGTGGAGATTTTTATGAAAGAGACGATAAAATGTTTGAAATTTTAAGTAAAGAACACCTTAACAATTCTGTAGTAAAAATGAATATTTCTGCACCGCTTGTTGCAAAAAAGGCAGAACCGGGACAATTCATTATACTTCGTGCATCAGAGGACGGCGAAAGAATACCGTTAACCATAGCAGACTATAACAGAGAACTTGGCACCGTTACCATTATTTTCCAAACAGTGGGTGCGTCCACAAGAGCACTTTCCAGAAAAGATGTAGGAGATTTTATCCCTGATTTTGCAGGCCCATTAGGACACGCAACGGATTGCGAAAACCTAAAAAAAGTGGCTATAATCGGCGGAGGAGTAGGCTGTGCCATCGCCCTGCCTATTGCAAAAAAATTATACAACATGGGCGTCTGCGTCCATTCTGTAACCGGATTTAGAAGTAGCGATCTGGTTATCTTGGAAGATGAGTTTAGTGCCGTTTCCCACGAACATATTATGGTTACAGATGACGGATCAAGAGGCGAAAAAGGGCTTGTAACCCACGCGCTAAAAAGATTGATAGATGCAGGCAACGAGTATGATGCTGTCTTTGCCATAGGACCACTCGTTATGATGAAGTTTGTTTCAGCGCTGACCAAGGAATATAATATCAAAACAATAGTCAGCATGAACCCTATTATGATTGACGGCACAGGAATGTGCGGCGGTTGCCGGCTAACTGTTGGCGGAGAAACCAAGTTTGCCTGCGTGGACGGACCGGATTTTGACGGTCATCTTGTTGATTTTGATGAGGCGATAGACAGAGCCTCTATGTACAAGGATTTTGAACGTCAGGCATACGAAAAAGACTGTAACCTGTTCAAGGGGGTGGATTGATATGCCTAATATGTCACCAAAGAGAACGCCTATGCCCACACAATCACCCGAAGAAAGATGCAGTAATTTTAACGAAGTTGCCCTAGGGTATTCTACCGAAGATGCCATCAATGAGGCAAAACGTTGCCTTGACTGCAAAAATATGCCCTGCGTATCCGGATGCCCGGTAAAAATTCACATACCGGCATTCATTAAGGAAGTTGCCGAAGGTAATTTTGAAGAGGCTTATCAAATCATAGCCGAAGCCAGCTCTCTTCCTGCAGTCTGCGGAAGAGTCTGCCCTCAGGAAATGCAGTGCGAAGGTAAGTGCGTCAGAGGTATAAAGGGTGAAAGTGTTGCCATCGGCAGACTGGAGCGATTTGTAGCCGATTGGCACAACAAAACTTCCAAAGAAAAGCAAAAGCTTCCGACTCCAAACGGACACAAAGTTGCCGTAATAGGCTCCGGTCCGGCTGGTCTTGCCTGTGCAGGATCCCTTGCAAAAAAAGGCTACGATGTAACCATCTTCGAAGCGCTCCATTTAGCAGGCGGAGTTCTTGTATATGGCATACCGGAGTTCCGTTTACCAAAATCCATTGTGCAAAAAGAAATAGACGGTTTAATAGAGCTTGGAGTTAAAATAGAAACGAATTTTGTTATAGGCAAGCTCCTGTCCATAGATGAATTGATGGAAGAACACGGATTTGAAGCTATCTTCATAGGTTCCGGTGCCGGACTTCCAAAATTTATGAATATTCCTGGCGAAAACTTGAAGGGCGTTTACTCTGCCAACGAATTTTTGACAAGAATAAACCTTATGAAAGCCTACACGCCGGATGCAAAAACTCCTATTAAAGAAAATCACAAAGTCGCTGTTGTTGGTGGCGGAAATGTGGCTATGGATGCAGCAAGATGTGCAAAACGTCTTGGCGCATCAGAAGTTTATATTGTTTATCGTCGTGGCGAAGACGAACTTCCTGCAAGGCGCGAAGAAGTGGAGCACGCAAAGGAAGAAGGAATTATCTTTAAACTTCTTACAAATCCTGTTCGTATCATACCTGATGAAAACGGCTTTGTAAAAGGTATTGAGTGTGTGCAGATGGAACTTGGAGAAGCTGATGAATCCGGCAGACGCAAGCCAATCGAGAAAAAGGACAGCAACTTTACAATTGATGTTGATTGCGTCATTATGTCTATTGGCACTAGTCCAAATCCTCTTATAAAGTCAACTACCGAAGGGTTGGAAACTCAAAAATGGGGAGGCATTATAGCCGACAGCGAAACAGGTCTTACATCAAGGAAAAACGTGTACGCCGGTGGCGATGCAGTAACAGGCGCCGCAACGGTAATCCTTGCCATGGGTGCAGGCAAATCTGCCGCCGAAGCAATAGACAAAGATCTTTCAAATAAACAAAATCATTAGCATACGCGCAATCTGCTTAGATAGGGACAAAACATCATTTTCCCCTTTTGTCATCACAGGCGCCAATTCCTATATAAATAAAATGCAAAAAGCAAGTCATTTTTCACATGACTTGCTTTTTTAATTATATGTTCATTTTATACATAAGAAATAATAATGTTACACTTGCCATTTACCGCGAAAGTTCCATTTTGTGCAGGGACAAAAATGCTGTCACCTTTTTTCACTTTCAATTGGCAATCTCCCATAGAAAGCACACCTTCGCCCTCGGTTACAATAACCGATTTAAATGAACTTTCGTCAATTGAAAATTCAACAGCTCCATCTATTTCCGACTTTTCTACTGTAAAATACTTACATTTAGCAAGTACATTTTCGCTTTCCTGCTTATAAATCACAGGCGGCTTGGTAACAGAAACTTCAACTGCCTTATCCACATGTAGCTCTCTTGTGTTTCCTGCAGCATCGCGACGGTTATAATCGTAAACTCGGTATGTAGTATTGGAATTTTGCTGAATTTCGCAGATCACTATTCCTTTTCCTATTGCGTGTACCGTTCCCGCTTCTATAAAGTACACATCACCCTTTTTCACTTCCACCTTATTCAGATAGTCCAAAAGCGTGTTATCTTCAATACTCTTTTTAAACTCTTCTTTTGTTATTTCTTCTTTAAAACCATAATACAGGGAAGCACCTTCCTCACAGTCCAGAATATACCACATTTCTGTTTTGCCGTATTCACCGTTATGAGAAAGAGAATATTCGTCATCCGGATGCACCTGAATAGATAAATTGTCCTTAGCATCTATAAACTTTATCAATATAGGAAAAAACTCAAACTTGCTGCAATTTTCGCCAAGAACAGACGGATTTTTCTCTATATATTCGCTTAGTGTAAGCCCTGAATATTCTCCGCTTGCCACTACACTCTGTCCGTCTTTATGTGTGGAAAGTTCCCAACTTTCCGCCACTTTATCTAGGTCAGACTTCTTTCCGTACTCTTCTTTTAGTCTTGTTCCTCCCCATAAATAGTCCTTAAACGCAGGAGATAGTAAAATTGGTTCTTTCATATTATAACACCTCGCAAAATTTGCGGTGACTATCGCCACCGCATCTATTTATTTCCAAAATATGGAAATTGTTATCAAATAGGAGCAAGTCTATAAGCCGGGTTCTGTATCTGACAGTCATCTATCTGTGACAGTCGGTTACCCGACTGTTCATGCCATCGTTCGTGCAGTGCCGAGCAGGCTTAGTTGCACAGTCGATGTTGCTCCGAGTGGGGTTTACACGGGAATTCAGTTACCATCTTCCCTGTGAGCTCTTACCTCACATTTCCACACTTACCAAATTGCTTCGGCGTTTATTTTCTGTTGCACTATCCTTGGAGTCACCTCCACCGGCCGTTAACCGGCACCCTTGCTCTGTGGAGCCCGGACTTTCCTCACGCATCTTACAATGCCCGCGACTGCCTGACTTACTCAGGTTAATTATATAGGTATTTCCTCTATTTGTCAAGGCTTCAACATAAAATATACCGCAAGTGCAAGGGAAGATATTGCTAAAACCTGAACCATTATTCCTCCGGATAAGTTTTTCTGCCTTAGCGTCCATACACCATAAGAAAACGCCTTCACTGAATACATTAAAACTATTGCAACCACAAAAAGCCTTATCAATGTTCTTCACTCCTAACAACCAACCCTGTCCTCCTGACAGAGAAGTCAATCTTTACGTCAAATTCAGCATTTTTGTACTTTTCTCGCCAATTATACGCCTTAAATTGCTCTAGCGTTGAAAAATTCCGTTTTGCATAAGAGCCAAATCCTGCAATATCCGTGCCTAGATCTGCTGTTTTTTTTAAGAATTTTTCCACTTCCTTTTTTAATTCAGCCGAAACCTCATCGGTGAACAAATCTATGCTGTCTTCTACAGATATTCTTGGAGAAGAGGAACAAAAATCGCCTTCTACATATAATTCTATTGAAATTTTTGGTGCATCAGTGCTTGTATCTACCTGAATTTTTGGTTTTTTTTCCGATTGTTGAATTATAGTGATAGGATCTTCAGGAACTTTACTAAAATAGTAGGCAACATAGCTATTTTTATATTCTCCTATTATCATATTGTAAATTTCTGTCTCAATTTCACCCATTTCCGCTATCTTTTTGTCTCTTTCAAACACAGCCATTCCCATAACTTGAGTTTCTTTTTTCCCTGTAGGAATTTCTCCTGCAATATCGTTTTCAAGCTGATATTGGTATCCCGTTTCGGCATATCCATCCTTATTTTCATTACCAGAAACAGAACAGAGCGGCATAACAGAATCTCTTTCGTCGCTTGTCGAGTGAAAATAAAAGTCCTGTGCAAGATTCTTTGGTATAAACTCGGAATTTTCATTTTCAAAAATCATTGTATAATAACGCACAGGATTTACCTCAGTTTCAGGATTAACGCTTTCTAAAAAATCCTTTGCTTTACACTTGCTTACAGCAATATAGGTATTTGGGCGAATATCACTGCTTCTACCAACAGTCTCGAAAAACTTTTCCAATCCCTCTTTACTGATTTCATCTGAAAAAACCAATAGCTTTGTGTGAGATAAGGTGAATTTTTTACTTATTATATGGTTTGCTACATTTACCGCAGAATATATTCCCGGTGCTGTAACTGTGATATTTTCGATACTGTCTTTACCGCCTTTTCCGCCGTCCTCACCAGAACCCCCGCTAATTTTAGCGGGATTCGCAAACTGGAGGGTGATGTCGTAGCCTTCTTTTCCGTTTTCCGGCTTGTCAAATCCAATAGCTACTACATAGCCAAGAGTGTCTGGCTCATTTCCATCTTCACATCCACACAAAATCAACAATAATACGCAAAAAATCGCACCAATACTACATTTTCTCATTATTTTTTCTCCTTTTATGCACATATATTATTGGCACTACGATGGGCAAAACATAAGCGAACGGGAAAAAAATTTGCTTGACTGCGCTAGATACCTCCAATAAATCCATGACAGAAGATGGCTCAAATGAGACAAGCGCAACTAACGCTGCCACACAGGGAATAAGAGGCTCTGAGTATTTTACTTTAAACCCCTCTTTTAAAACATTACATATTATATATACATAAATTGAAGAATACAAAAGATGGGTAATTGTCCATACAAGCTCAAACAGAGCCTCAAACCGCTGAAAATATTCACCAGCACGAGCCATTCTGGAAAGCTGATATGCGGTAAGCAAAAAGTCTGCGGAAAAAGGATATGGATAACACATACCATAGGCAAGCGATATGGCAACAAGTGCAATTCCTGCTGTAAGAACTGCATATCTACCGCTTTTTTTAACCATTTCTACATCTTTGCAATATGGCAAAATTAAATTGAGAACCAGAATATCAGCAAAACAAGATAGGTTTTTTATCCCATACAAAAATATGTTTTTCCCGCCAAGACCTAAAACAGGCATTAAATTATTCAGATTATAATTTGGTACCAGCCATACCACGAGCACCCCCAAAAAGAACAGACAAAAAGGAAAAAATATAGCGTTTATTGTAGCCAAGGCTTCCATTCCATACCATGCGCCAATACCCGCAGTTACTGCAAACAAAAGCATGATAACCTCTATACTTGTACTGGGAAGAAGGATTATCTTAACCGATTCGGCAAAGGTTCGAACTTCTGTGCACAAGAATCCACCTATTACTATCACCACTATCAATGATACAATTATCTTTAGCGGCTTTCCTCCTATACTTTCCGCAAGTTGTATTATTGATTTTTTACCCGCAGACTTGTAGGTCAAAAAAGTCACTTCCAAAAGAATTGCTGCTATTGCTGTAAGATATATTGCCTCTATCCATGCCGCATTCCCACTTGTTTTAAACAAATTACGCGGAAAAGCAAATATTATCTTCACAATCAGCAAATTTGCCATCAGCATAGTAAGTTGTTTCTGGTTTAGCCTGATTTTTTCCTTCATTACTCCTCCAATGTTTCACGTGAAACATAACTCTATTTACCATACGTCCACTTTTTGCTAATCTTATCCTCTTTAGTACGCCTTTTTGCACCCAAAAATTCAGGACGTTTCTCTTGTTTCCATATAGGAGGTACAAACACTGCGTTTTTATAAAATCTATTTCCTGGCAGAGGAGATAGAAACGGTATTCCAAAGCTTTTGCTTGATGCAAGCAGCATAGAGTATACAAAGATACCAAGAGCAATACCGTAAAATCCAAAGATTGCTGCAAGAATTACAAATACAATTTTTAGTATTCTGTAACTCCAACCCAAAGAGTAGTCAGCAGTCGCAAAAGATCCTATACCGGTTATAGCTATAATAATTATCATTATTGGACTGACAATCTTTGCGCTAACAGCAGCTTGTCCAAGTATTAAACCTCCCACAATTCCCAGTATAGAGCCAATTGGCCCCGGCATTCGGACTCCGGCTTCTCTTATCATTTCAAAGGAAATATCCATCAAAAGCAGCTCCACAACGCTGGGAAATGGTACATTCTGTCGCGATGCACTAATAGCATACAGCAAATACGTTGGTAGCATCTCCTCATGGAACATAGTTACTGCAAGAAATAATCCAGGAAGAAGCACAGAAATCATTGTAGCTATTATTCTTATTATCCTTGACATATTCGCAAAGTCTGTCCTAAGGTATGAATCCGATGCGGAATGTGTCATTTCATATGCATTAGTAGGAAATATCAATGCTCTTGGGCTTCCGTTTAAAATCATAGCTACTCTGCCGTCTGCCAAAGCTCTTGCCACTCTATCTGGTCTCTCTGTGGCAAGTATATGTCCGGTTATCATCAGCGGATTTTCTTCTATTAAAAGGGAAACTTCCTCCGCGGATATAATATAATCAACACTTATTCCATTTATTCTTCTTCGCACCTCGTTTACCAAATCTACATTTGCCACATCTGCAAGATACATTATTACTCCCGGTGTTTTAGACACATTTCCCACCGAAATCCCTTCGCATATAAGCTTTTCTGTTTTTAAATACTTGCGGACTTGTGCCGAATTTCCCCTGAGCATATCTGCAAAAGCCTCTTGCGGACCATATAAAGACTGCTCATTTTCAGCTTTTTGCACACTTCTATGAGGCCATCCCTTTACGTCTGCCGAAAAACAAACATCTAATCCCTCTACAAATATTCCGCAGCCTCCAAAATTTATATCATCAATTACAGCATCATAATCTTTCTTTTCCGACACTTGATTATGAATTAATAGCCTTTGCTTTACCGTATTTTTCGTTACTTTAAAAGCATTCTCCTCAAAAAGAGGAATTTCAAGAAGCGGTTTTATTACCCCAGAGTTTATGATAGCTCCGTTACTCATTCCGTCATAAAATACCACGAATGCTCTTGTTTTTTCCCCGATAACTATTTCTTTTATTACCACATCGCTGTTTTTTGGTACATCAAAGCGTGTTTTTATATAATTTAAACTAAAATCATAGTCCTCTTTTATTTTTAATTTTTTTGCAAGCGGAGTATTTTTCCTGTCATCGTATACTATTTCACTATAATTTTCTTTTATTTCAAAAGATAAATCATCGCTTGGTGGTTTATATTTAAAAAAATCCAATATTTTTCTCTTCATTTATTGCAATACCCCTCCAAATTACTGCCTATATTTCCTATTATTGCCTTTAAATTTAAAAATTATTCGATTTTTTTAAAAATGTTTCACATGAAACATTTACATTTTAATTTTTTGTGATATAATAATAGGAAAGAACTATTCGAACAGAGGTATTGTAACTATGGCTAAAATTATCGCTGTAACCAATCAAAAAGGCGGAGTAGGCAAAACCACAACTGCAGTAAACCTTGCAGCTTGCCTTGCTTATAAAGGTAAGAAGGTCTTGGTAGTTGATAGTGACCCTCAAGGGAACTCATCCTCCGGACTTGGTGTAAACAGGGACGAAATAGAGTACTCTCTATACGACTGCCTTATTGACACCGAAAAGACTCCGTCTGCCATCATGAAAACACTTACCAGGGGGCTGTGGGTTATTCCTTCTCTTCCTGAGCTTTCTGCAGCAGAAATCGAGCTTGCAGGCCAAAAAAACAGGGAGTACTTCTTGCAGAAAGCCTTAGATACGGTAAAAGATAACTATGACTACATTATCATAGATTCTCCGCCTGCTCTGGGAATGATTACCATTAATATAATGACCACCGCAGACAGCCTACTAATACCAATTCAATGCGAATACTATTCTCTTGAAGGTCTGTCACAGCTGATTACATCGGTGAAAAACATAAAAAAATCATTAAATCCTGATCTGGATATAGAAGGTATTTTACCTACAATGTACGACGGAAGAACAAACCTATCTCAACAAGTTTTAGAAGAAGTAAAGAAATACTTCCCAGACAAGGTTTTTTCTACACCAATACCAAGAAATGTCCGTCTTTCGGAGGCTCCAAGTTACGGACAACCTATAATAAAATACGATATTACTTCAAAAGGCGCAGAAGCATATTTTGCACTTGCGCGTGATATTATTACTAAGAATAAGGAGTGGTCAAATGGCTAAAAATGGCTTAGGGAAGGGACTTACCGCACTTTTTGCTGAAGAAGAAAAGCAAGGTGTTACCGAAGTCAGAATAACAGAAGTTATACCAAACAAAGACCAACCGCGAAAAGCTTTCGACGAGGAAAAGCTTCAAGCCTTGGCAGATTCAATCTCCGAGCATGGGCTTATTCAGCCTATCGTTGTGACGAAAAAAGACGAAAACTATATTATAGTGGCAGGCGAACGCAGATGGCGCGCCGCAAAGAAAGCCGGAATTAAAAAAATTCCTGTTATTATAAGAGATTACACCGAGCTGGCTGTGAAGGAAATAGCTCTAATAGAAAACCTTCAAAGAGAGGACCTTAACCCAATAGAAGAAGCCATGGGTTACCGATCTTTGATGGACGAACATAACCTTACACAGGAGGAAATTAGCGTACGACTGGGAAAAAGCCGTAGCGCCATAGCAAACTCCGTCAGACTACTTACACTTGATGATTTCGTTAAGGAAAAGCTTATTTCCGGAGAAATAACCGAAGGTCATGCAAGATGTGCTCTTTCTGTCCCCGCCGGTGTTGTACGAGAGTTTTTTATAAACCGAATCATTGAAGATGGTCTCAACGTCCGTCAGGCTGAGCTTTTAGCCAAAGATTTGGCAAATCCGAGCTCTCAAAAAGTAAAAAAACCGGAAAACACAGCGTATCAAATTCAGTTGGAAAATATTTCCAAATCCCTTGAGCAATATCTTGGCACAAAGGTAAAGCTTTCCGGCAATAAGAAAAAGGGCAAGATTGAAATTGAATACTATGGAAATGAAGATCTTGAGCGACTTCTTGATCTGATAAGCAGGAGGTAAGACAACAAGATGAAAAAGAATACCGAACATCAAACATCTTTATCCACATATACTGCGTTGATTTTTCTTGTAGCTTTGGTCATGATCGTGGTTTCATTTTTTGCACAAACGCATCTGGAGCAAGCCATGGTAAGCGAACACGAGCAAGAAAAGGTAAATCTTTCTAATAAGGCGGCACAAGTCAGCGAAGAAAATTTGCAGCTTGTGGAGCTTAACAAGACACTTCGTATGAGAAATACCGAGCTTGAAACCACAAACGAAGCGATGACTGCAGAGAAGAACGCACTTGCAAAGGAAATCACAAGCTACGAAGCTTTAATAGCAGTTTACGATGCACTTTATGAGGGAAAATTCGATATAGCAAAGGAGATGCTCCTTGGAATTTACACCGAGGATTTGTCTCCTACGCAAAAAGATTTATACGACTCTTTGGCAAAAAAACTACAATAGAATAAGGAGAAATAAAAATGTTAGACATCAAATTACTAAGAACAAATCCGGAAAAAATCAAAGAAGCACTTAAAAACAGAAACAGCGATCTTGATATATCACCAGCAATAGAGCTAGACGCAAAGCGCCGCGAAATACTATTGCAGGTTGAGCAAATGAAAGCAAAACAAAATGAAATTACAAAGCAGATTCCTGCAATGAAAAAAGCCGGCGAAAACACTGACGCTATATTCGCTGATATGAAAAAATTGTCAGGGGAGATTAAGGAACTTGATGCAGAAGTTTCAAAAATTGACGAAGAATTGAGAAACTTTATGCTTAAAATTCCTAATATTCCTTCTGATAAAGCACCAATTGGCACAGACGACAGTGATAATGTTGAAGTAAGAAAATGGTCCACACCAAGGGAATTTGACTTCGAAGCAAAGGCGCATTGGGACATTGGTACAGATCTTGATATTCTTGATTTTGACCGTGGTGCAAAGATTACCGGAACTAGATTCACGGTGTATAAAGGTCTTGGTGCCAGACTTGAAAGAAGTGTCATTCAGTATTTCCTTAATACTCACACAGAGCACGGTTATACCGAAATTTTTCCACCGTATATGGTTAACAGAGCTTCTATGACAGGTACAGGACAGCTTCCTAAGTTTGAAGAAGACGCATTTAAGGTTACAAATAACGACTACTTCCTAATTCCAACTGCAGAGGTTCCTGTAACAAATCTGCACAGAGATGAAATTATGGACGGAACAAAGCTTCCTGTTAAATACTGTGCATATTCCGCTTGCTTCCGTGCCGAAGCAGGTTCTGCCGGCAGAGATACAAGAGGACTTATCCGCCAACATCAGTTTAACAAGGTAGAATTAGTTAAGTTCTCTCGTCCTGAGGATTCCTACAAAGAGCTTGAAACTCTTACAAATGACGCAGAAAGACTGCTTCAAGGTTTGGGTATCCCATACCGTGTTGTATGCCTTTCGACTGGCGACCTTGGTTTCTCCTCTGCCTGCACATATGACATTGAGGTCTGGATGCCAAGCTACGGCAGATACGTTGAAATTTCATCTTGCTCAAACTTTGAAGACTATCAAGCTCGCCGTGCTAATATACGCTATAAGGATAGTGCACAAGATAAAGCTCAGCTTGTGCACACACTAAACGGTTCCGGCCTTGCAGTAGGCAGAACAGTTGCGGCTATCTTAGAAAACTTCCAAAATGCAGACGGTTCTGTTACTATTCCGGAAGCTTTGATTCCTTACATGGGCACTGATAAAATTGAAAAGAAATAATTTATAACTATAAAACGGGGCAAAACGTCCCGTTTTACTTTTATAAAAATGTACTTGGCAGAATATTTATCAGGGTTATTTTTACGTTGTATAGCGTGCAGATTTATGAAAAATAACGCATAAATATATACGTTTTTATGTAAACCAATGAATACTTTTCTCCACTTGGAAAAAAAAGTATTTCCACTAAAAAAAGCGTTAAAACAAGCGGTTTTTGAAAAGTTATCCACTTTATCCACATAGTTATCCATCACATTTTGGGGATTTTGAAATGGCATAAACAGTGATTTGTTAATTTTTTGAACTGGTTTACTTTTGATTATTGGATTTTTTCCACAAAACTTGCACAAAAAGCAGATAAAAATACTTTTTTGTAATTTTTACAACTAAGAAACCGCACAGATACGCGATTTGTAGTTATTCGAAAGTTATCCACACCTGTTAATAACCTGCTGTATAAGTGCATTTTTATACAAGAAAGGGATTTATTATGATTACACCACGACTTGATCTAATTTTAAAGCATATTTCGGGCAATTCTGTGGCCGATATTGGCACAGACCATGCCTATATACCAATAAAGCTCGCTCAACGCGGAATACGGGTAATTGCAACAGATATCCGGAAAGGACCTTTGGATATGGCATCTGCCCATGTGAAAAAATCCGGCTGTGAGGTGGATTTGCGATTAGGACCAGGACTAGCACCTATATCAGCCGGAGAAACCGATGATATTGTAATAGCCGGAATGGGCGGAGAGATGATTATTAAAATACTAACCGCAGATGAAGAAAAGGCGAAATCAGCCACTCTGATTCTACAACCAATGAACTCCCAGTACGAACTACGTCAGTATCTTTATAATAATGGATACGATATTCTCTGTGAAGACCTTGCGATAGAGGGGTTTAAGGTGTACAATTTAATTGTTGCAAAGGCGACCTCTACACAAAAAACCAAAACAGAAGAGGCGCTGCAATTTATAAATGATATAGACTTTCACCTTCCGAGGGTTCTGTACGATCATCCATTATTTTCCCAGCTTCTGAATAAAAAGAAACGGGAATACACCCGAATATACTCCGGTCTGTCCTCCTCTGCCGTCAGCGACCCGAACCAGCTAGGATACGCAAAAACCACGCTAGATTCTATCCTTGCTCTGGAGAAGGAACTGGGCTTACTTTGAGCAGAAAGTGCTACGTCCCCTTTTTAACTATTTAATAAGTGCTACGTCCCCTTTTTGAATAGTCTGAACAATTGAAAGGAATTGTATTATGAAACTAATTGAAATTATTAAAATACTAGAGGCTGAATTTCCACCCGAAGGGGCCTACGAATGGGATAATGTAGGGCTATTGGTGGGTGACAACACAGCGGAAATCAGCAAAATATTAGTAACTTTGGATATTACTGAAAAGACCATAGCTGAGGCTGTGGATAATGGTTGTCAATTGATTCTATCCCACCATCCTATAATGTTTTCCGGAATAAAGAGAATTACATCTGCATCTTCAGAGGGAAGAATACTCCTATCTGCCATAAAAAACGGATTAAATATCTACGCTGCACACACAAACTGCGACGTAGCTCCAAAAGGAATAAATGCATACCTTGCCGACGCGTTAGGCATTGAAAATCCATCACCCTTGGAGGAAAATGGTCTTGGCAGAATTGGCACCCTAAAAGAGGAGTGCACTCTTTCCAAGCTATGCGAAAAAGTAAAATCAACCCTTGGGATTGACTTTGTTCGATACTGCGGTGACGAGTCCAATATAATCAAAACGGTAGCTCTTGGCTCCGGTGCCTGTGCCGATAGCATTCCTTTCGCAATAGAAAAAGGTGCAGATGTAATGATAACAGGCGACACAAAGTATCACAATATGCTTGATGTATGCAGCGATATTTCCGTAATAGATGCCGGTCATTACGGTACGGAGATAGTTGTGTGTCACATTTTTACAGAACTTTTTAAAAATCTTCCTGTTGAGGTTATTTCCACAAAGAGTTTTGATGTTTATAAAGTTATCTAACCGGAAGCAACGCATTTCAGAAAAAGCAAAAAAAGTATCGTAAAGGAGAATCTAAATGACTGATGTTTTACTTATAATTCTAATTATTGCCGTACTGGTACTTATTTTAATAAACCTTTTTAAGAAAAATCCGTCACAAGATGGAAAGATGTTGGAAGTCACCCAAAATTCACTTAAGGTTCTGGGTGAGTCCATTTCACAAAACCAAAAAACCGCACATGATTTTCAGGCAGAAAAATTTGATAACATGGACAAGCACATCACCGAAAAACAAGCCGAAATGAACAAGGCTGTTTTGGACAGCTTATCCCAAATGGAGCTTAGGTTCAAAACCTTTGAGCAATCTAATGAGCAAAAGCTTGAAAACATGCGTGATACCATGCGAAAAAGCCTTCTTAATATTCAGGAAGAGAATGCGAAAAAGCTAGAGGATATGCGTAAAACCGTAGACGAGAAGCTACAGCAGACGCTTGAAACAAAAATGAATGAATCCTTTAAAATGGTTAGTGACCGATTGGAGCAAGTATACAAGGGACTTGGCGAAATGCAATCTCTTGCCGTAGGCGTTGGAGATTTGAAAAAAGTTTTGTCAAACGTGAAAACAAGAGGAATTTTAGGCGAGATTCAGCTAGGCGCTATCCTAAAAGAGATATTAGCTCCTGAGCAGTTTGAGGAAAATGTTCCAACTGTACCAGGCAGTAGTAATCGCGTGGAATTTGCCATAAAGATGCCTAATGAAAGCACCGAAAACGGATTTGTGTACCTTCCTATCGACTCGAAATTTCCGGCAGACGCATACACAGATCTTCAAGCCGCATACGAAAGTGGAAATTCTGAGCTTATAAAGTCTGCATCATCTACACTTTCCACCAGAGTGAAATCCTTTGCAAAAGACATAAGGGATAAATACATAGAAGCACCGCACACAACAGATTTTGCCGTGATGTTTCTTCCATTTGAGGGACTATATGCCGAAATAATCAATAATCCGGGCTTAGTGGAAACACTTCAAAAGGATTACAAGGTAAATGTTGCCGGACCTAGCACAATGGCTGCTCTTTTAAATTCCCTGCAAATGGGATTTAAAACTCTTGCAATCCAAAAAAGAAGTGTAGAAGTATGGAATGTTCTTTCTGCCGTAAAGGGCGAGTTTGATAAATTTGGGGATGTTCTTGCGGCAACCCAAAACCGTCTTGACCAAGCGAACAAGGAACTGGATAAGCTTGTTGGAGTACGCACTCGTGCAATTCAACGTAAGCTAAAGAACATAGAAACAATGGAAAACTCCGCTTCTTCCGAAGACTTTTTGGAAGAATAAACTAATAAAATAACAGCAATTTTAACGTATTTTGCTCTATTTTGTTAATATTTTAACAATAAATTTAGCAGATATGTCAAAAATCTTGCTGTTTTTTTATTTTTTTCATTAAATATGTAGATTTTTTGAAGGCATTATGTTATAATCTAAGATAGCTATTTGCGAAAAAATATAAGGAGGAAAGAAATGAGCAAATCAACTACACTACCATTCAATGGTACTAAGGAACAAGAAGCGAAGCTTATGGAAGTTATCGCTCAGCACAAAGACGAAGCAGGAGCAACAATCCCTGTGCTTCATAAGGCTCAGGAAATTTACGGATACCTTCCGATCGAAGTTCAACAAATGATTTCAGACGGACTAGGTGTTCCTCTTGCAGAAATTTACGGTATAGTAACTTTCTACACTCAATTCTCACTTAATCCTAAGGGTAAATACGTAATCGGTATCTGTCTTGGTACTGCTTGCTACGTTAAGGGAAGTGGAGATATTTTAGATAAAACTAAGGAAATTCTTGGAATCGACGTTGGCGAGTGTACTCCGGACGGCAAATTCTCTATCGAGGCAACACGTTGTATCGGTGCTTGCGGTCTTGCTCCGGTTCTTACTGTTAATGACGAAGTTTACGGCCGATTGGTTGTTGACGATATCCCTGATATAATTAAAAAATACCAAGATTAAGGAGTTTCTTAAGTATGCTATTATCTGAAATTAAATCAATTTTAGATGCTCGTGTTCTAACCGGCGAAGAGGACAGTGTCCTTTCCAAGAAGGAAATAAATACGGCCTGCGGTTGTGATTTGATGAGTGATGTCCTTGCTTTTGTAAAGGATCAGTCCCTGCTTCTTACAGGGCTTATCAATTCACAGGTTATCCGAACAGCAGAAATGATGGATATTGCGTCAATATGCTTCGTAAGAGGCAAGACACCTCCACAGGATGTCATTGACCTTGCGAAGGAAAAGGATATCACTATCCTTTCTACCGACCATCCACTATACTATTCCTGCGGTGTTCTTTACGCAAAAGGTCTGCGAGGACAAGACGATGATTAAAAAATACCTTCTGTCCGCTGACGATTTTGCAACAGCAGGCGAAGCTTCCAGTAGCTTTAAAGCTATTTTGAAAAAGCTTGGTCTTTCTCCCGAAACGGTGAGAAGAGTTTCCATCGCTATGTACGAGGCAGAAATCAACACCATAGTACACGGCGGCGGTGGCGAATGCGATGCGGAAATAGATCCTAAATATATCAAGCTGACTTTCTGTGACCACGGTCCGGGAATAACAAATATTGATCTTGCTATGCAGGAAGGATATTCCAC
>SVKH01000014.1 GCA_015068545.1 Oscillospiraceae bacterium | reverse complement strand
GTAGCGAAAAAGGAAAGCGGAGAAACAGCTCTTAATAACTTTGTACGAGATGTAGATTTGTCCTCAGTAACCAGCGTTACCGGATTCAAATTCTATGGCTGGGCAGGCGCTGCAAAGCTTGATAACGTAGTAATCGAATATGTAACAGAAGAAACACCTGATACACCGGAGGAGCCTGGTGAGATTGAGGTAACAATTTACGAAGAAAACTTTGACGGAAAGACAAAGGAAGACCTTGTGTCACAGGGCTATACCTTAAAGGATAATGACAGCCGTATAGAGATTGCAGATAATAAGATGGTGGCAAAAACATCAGAGGGTGGTACAGGCTTTGTGTTTAACTTCCTGTCAGCTGCTGCTAATGGGCAAGTAAGAGTTAAGTATGATCTAAAGCTATACAATAATTCATTTGATGTTAACAGACTTCTTCTAAAGACAGATGCAGGAGATATTCCGCTAATCTTCTTTGGTGCTTATGGTTCAATTTCGCAGGATTATGATACAGGCTCATGGACAGCAACACTAAATAAGGTAGAAGGTGTGAACTATGGCACATACTGGTACAATGTTGACCTGCTGCTTGATTTTGACAACAATACAATCACAGTAAACATGGAGAACCTTGATGAGGGTACAATGGCTATTTCAGACCTTGTATGGAACTATGATTTGTCAAGCATCAACACAATCAAGGGATTAGACACATACGGCTGGACACATGGTGACGTAGAAGATACAGGCTATGACAACATACTTATCGAATACGCATCAGAGGATCCAACAATATCATCAGACAGAATCAAGATTTACTCCGGCGAGGACGTACAAAAGCATTCAAGTGTAAACCCGGGCTCAGACAAGATTGTTATTGATTTTGCTGGCGTACTTAAGGCAAGCACACTCAAGAATGCTGTTACAATCAAGAATGTAACAGACGATGCGGATGTTACATACACAGCAGAGGTTAAGGGATCTAAGTATATCATTACACTTAGCGAAGGCCTTGCAGCAAGCAAGCAGTATAAGATAACCGTATCCGGCGATGTAGAAAATATCTTTGGCGTTAAGCTTGGTGCTGAATACACATTGAATTTTGCAACAAATGCAGGTTACATAAAAGTAAACGGCATAAAGCTAACTCAAAACGGCAGTGAGGTTACAAGCTTCGCAGGTCTTGCACAGGGACAGGAAGCAAAGGTTACTGTAAGTTATGACAAGACAAGCAATGATGAAAAGAAGATTAAGCTTATTTATGCTTACTATAACGGCACAGAGCTTGTAAAGAGCGTAGTTAAGACAATTACAATCGGAGCAGGAGATAATGGTGGTACAAAGGAAGATACTGTAACAGTAGAGAACCTTACAGGTATCACAGGTGTAAGCGTAATGCTATGGGAAGACTTCACAAGCATTAAACCGCTATGCCAGGATATCAAGCTATAATGGATTAAGTAGAGTTTGTTCTGCCGGTTTTGCCGGCAGGGCAGACTAAAATGAACCCGAGTATCAATATATGAGGAGAATTATTATGAAAAAGTTATTTGGAGTTTGCCTGTTTAGTGCCATTATTTCACTAACTAGTGTGGGATATGCATCGGGTACAATGGAGGCAACGCTTTCTTGTGACGAATACGGTCACATTTTCACTGAAAAGGATCAGACCTTTCAGATAAGTGTTCAAAGCTCATTGACCGAGACATTTAACGGTAAAATTGAATATAATATTATTTCCGACGGGGAAGTGATTTCTTCAAAGGAAGAAAACATCACAATAACCCCTAACGGAAGCTATACAAATTATCCTACTTTGGATTGTCCGAAATACGGAATATTCACATTAGAAGCAACTGTAACAGACGGCAGCACTGACTATGAAACTGTTACAATGCCATTTTCATACATCAACGCAAGCGATGAGGATGAGCTAAACTCAAGAATGCATGTTAATACCCATATGGAGGTATATGATAACAGAGCAGAAACAGTTGAGGCTGTAAAAAATGCAGGCTTTGGCGGAATAAGAAACCCTATCTACTGGTTTCAGGTAGAAACTAATAATAAGAATGAATATAAAATGCCTGCACATGCACAGGCAATTATGGATGCTTGCGATGCAGGACTTGACCCGATTATCCTGCTTTCAGGCGGAAACGGACCATGGGGTGTTACAAATACAGCCGGGGGCAACCTTAATATGGCTCCGTCAACTACTGAGCAGATTAATGCATTTGCAAACTACTGTGCGTATGTAGCAAATCATTTTAAGGGTAAGGTAAAGTACTACGAAATATGGAATGAGTTTACGATGGATGGCTCAAACGCCGGTGACAAAAGCGGAGCTGCTTATGCAAAGATTTTAGCTGCTGCAGCGAAGGCTATAAAGGCGGTTGATCCTAATGCAAAGGTTGTTGGAATGTCAACCGCATATATCGATAACACCTTCATTTCAAATGCAGTAACGGCATTAAAGAATAGCGGTAACAATCACTGCTATGATATAGCGAGTGTTCACCCTTACGATCATAATACTAGATGGGGAACACCACGCATAATTTCATTAGTAAATACTACAAAAAACATAACAGGTAAGCCTGTATGGTTTACCGAAAGAGGCTGGAGTACATACACAGGCGAACACGGTGTTTCTGAAAAAGTGCAAGCGGTTAATGCAGTTGATGACTACCTTGTGTTCCTTGCAAACAACTCCTGTGACCGTATGTACTGGTATGATTTCCAGAATGATGGTTTGAATTCTGCCGAAATGGAGCATAACTTCGGTCTTATCAGATCGGTTGATGCTGAAATTCCGGGAGAAGCAAAGCCGGCATATGTTGCAATGGCGGCAATGAACAAGCTGCTTTCAAAGGCAACATACAAGCAAGTTAATACATACACAGGCGGAAACTTATATAGCTTCACAGACGCAGAAGGTGAAAATCTTTTCGCGCTTTCCGGTAGTGTAGGAAGCAAGCCAACAGTCATCACAGGCGCGGGCAAATATGAGCTTCTTGATATGTATTCAAATGTTGTAGAAGTATATAACAGCACAGGAAACATCAGATTTACTCAAACTGATGAAATCATGTATATCAGAAAGCACTATGAGCCTGCAAGCTGCAGCGTTACCCTTACAGACGGACAGTTGCAGGTTAGCGGTTACTCTATGGAGTCCAATCAGCAGGTTAGCTTTATGGTTTCAGACGTAGCCGGCGAAATCATCTATGCTGGTCAGACTACCTGTGACAGCGAGAGAGCATTTGGCTTTACTGCAAATGCCAAGGGTGTAAATGAGCTTTATATTAAGGTGAACTACGGCGAGGTTTACGATACAGAAATCGAAACAGGCTTTGTTCTAAAGCTTATGTGTGACGGAAAGAGAATACTTTCTGTTAAGGATATAACCGCAAACGGAGACGTTAAGCTTGTTGTTTCAGTTAATGAAGAAATCAAGGAAAAGACAGACGTTTACGGAGCAGTTTACAGTGGAAATTCAATAAAATACACTAATAAGATTACATTGAACCCTGGTGACACAGGCGACCATGATATCGTAATTGATCTTAGCGGAATTACTCAGTTTGATAAAATTTCAGGCTTTGTATGGAAAGATATGGATCCTTTGACAAGCGGAGTGTATTTTAGATAATTATTGATAATATTACATCGGAATGGAGACGGTTATGAAAAAGATTATACCAATTACAGGACTTGTATTGAGCATTACTGTTGCAAGTGTAAGCGCGGCAACAAGTATTACAAAAAATGATTTGAATGTTAGTACAGGTGTATTGACAGTGGCAGGTGTAACAGATTCTAAGGATGGAATGATTACTCTTAATATTCCCAAACTTGGAATTACAGCAGAGCAGCTTCAGGCCATGAGTGATCATGAAGCAGTAAACAAGCTTTTGTACTGCGGACAGCAAATGGTTGGCGAGGACGGAGCCTTTGAATTTACTGTTACAATTCCTCATAACGAATCAGAAGGATTATACAATATTTCTATTGGTACGGACTCCGATGATGCGGCTAAGGAAGCCACATTCTATCATATAGATGAAAATGATTACAGCCAGCTGATAAGCTCGCTTAACTCTGCTGCTGCATTGGGACAGAATGATTTTGACACTGTTTATGATGCCAGTGAGCAGAGACTGTTCCGCTATGATGAAGCAGTAGGGCAGAATAACGGCAAGATCAAAAAATATCTATATGATTATGCAAAGAACACCGGATTATCACAAACCGACTCCATTCTGAATACAAGTGTTCACAAGGCAGCTCTTGCCGCTCAGCTTTTCGATGAAGGAAAGGTGGCAGCGGCAGAGAGCCTGCTTGGCAGTATGTATATAGCAGATAACGGTGTTGTTAAAAGCTACAACGTACTGGATGATTATAAAACTTATGTAAATACAGAGGAAAAGCGTACATGCTTTGCAGAAGTATTTGGGGACTGCGATACGATAGCTTCCGGCGAAAAAGCAATTGTGGAGGCTATGATTCTCACGGTAGTAAGATACCCTGATAATGTTACACAGTTAAAGTCAGTTTTTGAAAAATATGCAAGCTACATAAATGCGAATACCTCAAAAGCAAGTCTTAAAGACTATACAGCAATTGCCGGAATCCCGTATACAACCTTGCAGAGTTGTGTAGATGCCTTTAATGGAGGAATTGGACAGACTCAAGGTGGTGGCGGCGGAGCCGGTGGTGGTGCCGGTGGCGGCGGAGGCGGCGGTGCTTCCGGCGGAAGCGGTAGTGGTTCCGGCGGTGGTTCTGTTACAGACTCCGGCAACAACATAGGCGTTGCACCTCCGGGAGGCAATGCTCACGTCAGCACACTAAATATTAAGTTTGAAGACTTGAACTCGGTGCAATGGGCATACAGCGCTATTTCCGAGCTTTATGAAAGAAAAATAATAAGCGGTAAGAGCGAAACAAGATTTGCTCCGAATGATAAAGTAAAAAGAGAAGAATACGCAAAGATGATGGTTGATATGGCAGGAATTGAGATAGATGGTAGCGTCAATGCGTTTTCGGATGTAATGAATGATGCCTGGTACAAGGGATATGTAAATACAGCGTTTAAAAACGGTTTTTGTAACGGTATAGGAAACGGAAGGTTCGGCACCGGAATGGAAATATCCCGTCAGGATATGTGCGTTATGGCGTACAATGTAATAAAGAAACTTGGACACGAAATTCCGTCAGCGGAGCTGACCTTTGAAGATAGCGCGGAATTTGGTGAATATGCAAAGGCTTCGGTTGCAGCACTTAATAAGGCAGGAATTGTCAGCGGTGTGGGCGGAAACAAATTTAACCCTACCGGCAGTGCTACCAGAGCCGAGGCGGCAGTTATTATATATAAACTGCTTCAATACTTAGAATAGGAGGGAGATGCACAGTGAGAAAAATATTATGTTTACTTGCGATACTAACAGCCCTGTGTGCTGCTGCACCGGCATACGCCGATAATGCATTAAATAATGCACTGGAGTATCTTTCTGCTGTGGGTATCGATCTGGAATATGAGGAGGAAACTATTCAGCCTGATCAAAGGGTAACAAGAGCCAGTTTTGCTGAGTTAATAGTAAAACTCCTTAATATGTCGGATGCGGAAAGTGATACTGTGTATTATCACGATGTATCAGCCGATCATTGGGCTTTTGGCAAAATCGGTGCACTTACCGAAAACGGTATTCTGTCAGGAAACGAGTATAAGTATTTCCGTCCGGATGATTATATTACTAAAAATGAGGCGGCAACAATACTTATTTCGGCACTGGGATATCGTGTAGAAGCAGAAGGAAAGGGTGGATTCCCTGATGGATACATAAGAACAGCAGGAGAGCTAGAGCTTTTTGATGATACATCATATAGTCCTGAGCTGACATTGTCAGACGCGATTATTATAATGAGAAACGCCCTTGATGTAAAGCTTTTGAAGCTTATTTACAAAGAAAGCGATTTGGGGTATGAAAAGTCTGACGACGTGACACTTCTAAGCTATTACCATGAAAAACACTATGCTAAGGGTATACTTGAAGGTTGCGACGGAGTAACAATCAAATCAACAAATCGCATAAACGATGATTTAGTAATCATCGATGGTATTGAATATAAAGCAAAGCAGGAAGGATTGCTGAATCTTATCGGCACAAAAGTAGAGTTTATCTACGAAGTGGATGAAAAGAACGATGAAAGATATGTAGTCTGGGTAAAATCCTTAGGACACAGCGATTCTTTGGATATCCAGAAGGATGAAGCAGATTTTTATAATCCTGCTGCGTCGGTTTTCAGTTATGTACCTGAAGACCGAGATGGCTATAAAAATATAAATCTTTCCCGAGGTCTTGTTTTGATATATAACGGAGCTGTGGCAACGGGAAGCTATGATGCTATATTAAATTCTGATAAATACAGAGTAAGATTTATCAAGAGCCATCAAAGCTCAGTTTACGATATAGCAATAGTTTGGAAGTACGACAACATGGTAGTCGGAAGTGTTGATATAGATCAGGGAATTATCTATGACAAGTTCAACGCAAGCAATGTACTTGATATATCAGAAATCAGAGATAAGATAGAGGTTGAAGGCGGTCAGGATATTGAACAGCTTGTAGACGGTGATATAATAAGTATCTTTGAATCTGAGGATGGGGAGCTGCTGAGAATTGAAGTAAGTAAAAACACCTGTGAAGTAACCGCAAAGTATGTGGGTGACGGAGATACAGGCAAGGTTCTGTACGCAGAAGACAAAGACTACCTATTCTATGATAATAATGCAAATTTTTCGGTATTGTACGGCGAAAAGGTAAAGCTTTACCTTGACAAAAACGGATATATCGTTTATGTGGAAAGCGTAAAGGTAAGCGGTTTCCCTGCATATCTTATTAGCGCAAAGTACGATGATATGGAAGAGGAAGTGTTTATAAAAACACTGGACTATGACGGTAACATAGTTAAGAGAAGCATTGTAAAGAAAACCTATTTGGACGGCTCTAAGGAGGAGCAGTTTGAGATTTACGATAAGCTTGCACCGGGCGGAACAACAAACCAGCAGGTGATTATCCTTGAGCTTGAAGAGGATGGCAGTATAAAATCCATAGATACACCATATCTGGGAATGGGCCAGACTGATAAGAACAGCTTGACTTTGGTTGAATCAAATTACAGCGGATACTATAAGCATCACGGAGCATTCTTCCCGAAATATATCTTTTCCTCCGATGCGGTTATGTTCTATCCGCCGCTAACAGAATCCGATAAGGCTGACGAAAGAAACTACCTTGTAAAAAGCGGCTCTGATCTGCAGAACAATGACCCATACACAGCAGATGTTTACCGTTACTCAAAGGATACAGGGTATGTAAATCTTGTGGTTTTAAAATCAGGTAAGGTAGGAACCGCCACAGATAAAAACTATATTCTTGTTGACGAGATTAAGACAGCCGTGAATGAGGATGGAGATATTGTAGAAAAGCTTATTTGCTATTCTCGCGGTACTGCTATGGAATACTTTACAACTCCTGACTATTCACTGAGGGATGCAGGTATAATTTCCGGTGACGTTATAGGAATCGTCACAAACACAAGCGGAAAAATTAAGTCTGCGCAAAGAAAATACGAGTATGATAAACCATTTACAACGACAAAGTATATGGTTCCTAATAATACACCATCCTTCCATAAGGGATATGTTCACTCAAAAATCGGCAATGTATTAAGAGTGCGTTATGATGAAGCGGATTTCGAAAGTGCATTTGTGATTTCTGAGGATATGATAGTTGTTTATGACGCAAATGAGAGAGAAAAGATACGAAAAGGTACAATGTGGGATTTCACACCGGGGGCAAGGGTTGTATTCCAGACAAATGATGAAAACCCGATTCTTATGGTAATATATAAGTGATTTAAAAGACAATCTTAACTTAAAGAAAGAGAGGAAATATTATGAAAAACATTTTCAAAAAGACCATTCTATGTGTACTAAGTGCTGTAATGCTTGCATCAAGCTTGGCAGGCTGCGGAACAAAAACAGGAGATGACAGTGTTGTGGAGGTAGAGTTCTACTCAACAACAAAGGAAGCAGATGAGGCCAGCTACAATATTTATACCAAATACTTCACCGAATTTGAGGAATACTACAAAACAGCATTCCCGGATGAAAAGCCTGTAAAGGTTACACCAAACTACTATGGATATAATCCTTCTGATTATGCGGCAATGGCAGTAGGCGGTCAGCTTGCAACCTTCTATCATGTTCCTTTGACAGAAGCAAAGGGAATTATGGAAGCAGGATATGCAAAGGACATCACTCCATGGATGGAAAAGTACGGATATCTTGAGGGAATGGACGAAAAAATCAGAAAGAATATCGAAAAAGACGGCAAAATCTATATGCTGCCTTTCAACGTATATTCCGTAGGTATCGCGGTAAACCTTGAACTTTTTGAGCAAGCAGGCTACATTGAAGCTGACGGAACACCGCATCAGCCGGCAACCTTTGATGAGCTTGCCCAAATGGCAGCAACTATCAGAGAAAAGACAGGCAAGGCAGGCTTTGCTACACCTACAATCAACAATCAGGGCGGTTGGAGATTTACTCCTGTTGCATGGAACTTCGGCGTAGAGTTCATGAAGCAGGATGCTGACGGCAAGTGGCAGGCTACCTTTAACTCACCTGAGGCAGTTAATGCATTGCAGTGGCTAAAGGATCTGAAGTGGAAGCATAATGCACTTCCTGAAAACGTGCTTTTGGACGGCGGAAAGATTGACAGCTCCTTTGGTGCAGGTGAGGTTGCTATGGTATATGCAGCTCCTGATGGCATTGCTACATACATATCAGCAGGTATGAATAAGGATAATATCGGATTTATCCAGCTTCCGGCAGGTCCTGAGCGTCATGTTACATTGATTGGCGGCGCATACTATGTATTTAACGAAAACGCAACTGACGAACAGGTTGAGGCTGCATTCAGATACCTTGACTTTATCGGAGAAGGCAGAGTTCTAAATGATGAAACTAAGGAAAAGATGAGAGAGGGACTGCAGGCTAAGGCGGACAAGGGTGAGCTTATTGGTGCTCTTCCTGCATCACCTTATACTGATAATGACCCTAAGAGAGCTTATGAGATTAAGCTATATACTGAGGACTTCTTAAATGTAGATGTAAATCATGTAAAGCTATATAATGATCAGTCTAATATTGAATGGCAGCAGGAAGAACCGGTAGAGGCACAAGCTTTGTATGCGGTACTTGATAATGCAGTTCAGGCTGTACTTACAGATGAGAATGCAGACTGTGCTAAGCTTATTGAAGAAGCATACTTAAACTTCCAGGGAACACTTGATTTAGCTAACAACGGTTAAATTTTATAAGAAACCAGCAGGCTGTCTGAATAAACATACAGTCTGTTGGTTTTGTTTAAATTCAGAATTAAAATCGGCGAAAGGAATGAAAAAATGCAAAAAAAGAATAAAAAAGCCGAAAAAAATAAAGGAAATGCTTTTACAAGATTTCTAAAACGCGATTTTAGTGCTTGGGTTTTAATTTTACCAATGCTTGTTTGCGTTTATTATTTTATATTAAGACCGCAGCTTCTTAGCATATACTGGTCTTTTCATAATATGGTGAGATATGAGCCGCAGGATTTTGTAGGGCTTAAGAACTACATAACAGTAATTACACGTCCCGATTTTCTGCAGACTGTTAAAAATACAGTTATGTATGTTCTATATTCTATGATTATAGGATTTCCGATTCCGTTCTTTCTTGCTTTGGTTATGAACGAGCTTGTACATTTCAGAAAAACTACGCGAGTGCTTGTGTATCTCCCTGCAATTATGCCGGCTATGGCGATTTCCCTTTTGTGGACATTTATATATAATCCGGCACAGGGCGGACTTTTAAATATGATTTTGGGCAAGATGGGAATTGAGCCATATCAATGGCTGCAGGATTCCAGATTTACAATACTCTGGATTATAATTTCAATGACCTGGAACAGCTGCGGTGCAACTGCTCTTTACTATTTTGCAGCTATGCAGGGAATAAACCGCGAGCTTTATGAGGCAGCCCTAATAGATGGAGCAGGATATTGGAGAAGAGTAAGCATAGTTACCCTTCCGCATATGTACGGTATGCTGGTTTTATTTGGCGTAAGGCAGATTATCGGCGTATTTAATACTATGGAGCAGGTGCTTCAAATGACAGGCGGAGGCCCTAACAATGCATCCGTTACTCTGGGACTTTTAAATTACCGATATGCCTTTGACTCAGGCGGAAAGAACGCACAGTACGCTTTGGCTCTTGGTGTAATGATGTTCGTAGTTTTATCCGTATTTTCTATTATCTACTTCAAAATTGATAAGAAAATACAGGAAAATGAGATATAGGCGAGGTGATAAATACTATGAAAATGAAGAAAAAAATGTTTCAGAATATGGAATCAGGTGCTTTGTGTAATTCCGATATGAAACAGGTAAAGTATAAGCTATTTTACGGATTTTTGTGGTTGATTATGCTTTTCTGGTTTATAGTAGTCATATTGCCTTGCTTATGGATGGCTTTTTCCGGCTTTAAAACTGCCGCAGAAATCAACGCAACGGAAAACGTAAGATTTTTCCCTGAGACCATTGAGCTTGGAAAGCTTGTAAGAGCATGGAATATACTGAATTATAAAAAGTATTACCTTAATACGTTTATTATGGCGATAGGCTGCGTGGTTGCGGATGTTTTTGCGTCAGGTCTTGCAGGATACGTTTTGTCAAGGCTGCGCCCAAAGGGACATAAGCTTATTATGGGGCTGGTATTCTGTCTTATGCTTTTGCCGACGACGGGTACTACGGTTCCGCTTTTTGTAACCTTTAAAAACGGTATAATTCCGGGAGTTTCTATGCTCAATACATACTGGCCTATGTGGCTTATGTCAGCGGCAAACATGTTCAATGTAATGCTGTTTAAGACAAGCTTTGACGGAGTATCCTCATCTCTTGTTGAAGCGGCGAAAATAGACGGTGCTAATAATCTGTCCATATTTGTGAAGATTATGATACCGCTTAGTGTACCTGTTATTATAACAGTATCGCTGTTTACCTTCAATGCACAGTTCGGTAATTTCTTCTGGCCTAATCTTGTACTTATAGATCCGGAAAAATACACCCTTGGAGTGCAGATTTATAAGATTCAGCAGGTATCAAATGCAAGTATCACAGACGATATAAAAATGATGGGAATTTTATTCTCAATACTGCCTCAGTTGGTTGTTTTTGCATTGTTCCAGAAGCATATTATGGGCGGTATTAATCTTGGCGGCGTTAAAGGCTAATTTAGGAAGGAGAAAAACTATGAGTATTCCGGTAGCAAAACAATATATTCTTGACTTTGAACAGCTTGGGCTTGGAATGTTTGTACATTGGGGGCTATACTCTCAGCTTGGCAGAGGAGAGTGGATATTTGCCCTTGAAAAAATGAATATGGACGAGTACAAGAATCTGGCAAAAACATTTACTGCAGAGGATTTTGATGCAGAGCAGCTCGCCTTGCTTGCAAAAGAGGCAGGGTGTAAGTACATAACCTTGACGACAAGGCATCATGAGGGCTTTTCCCTTTACGATACCTGCGGTCTTAATGACTTTGATGCTCCACATTCTCCTGCCGGCCGCGATCTGATCCGTGAGTTTGTGGATGCTTGTAATAAGCATGGCTTAATGCCAATGTTCTATCATACAACACTAGACTGGTACAACAAGGACTTTGAGGAGAATTTTGACGAGTACCTTGAATATCTTAATAAGAGCGTTGAGGTTTTGTGCAAAAACTACGGCAAAATCGGAGGCTTATGGTTTGATGGTAACTGGTCAAAGCCTGATAGTGACTGGAAGGTTGATGCGCTTTATGCCACAATCAGAAAGTATCAGCCTGAGGCCATGATTATCAATAATACAGGAATGGTGGATCCGGGGCATTTCGGAAACATTGAAATTGATTCCATAACCTTTGAACAGGGAAAACCAACGCCAATGAATCGTGAAGGAATGCCAAAGTATATTGCGGCAGAAATGTGTCACACTCTAAATGACCACTGGGCTTATTCTGCAGATGATTTGTGTTATAAATCTCCGGTAGAAATTATCCAGAGCCTTTGCGATTGCCGCAGAGTTGGTGCAAATTACCTTCTTAACATCGGACCTGAAGCGCAGGGAAGGGTTAACGATTTCCAAAAAGAACAGATGAAAATTCTGGGCAGATGGATGCACACGTTTGGTGAGGCAATCTATAACGGCAGACCTTGCGGTGCTGCAGGAATTGACAAAAACTTTATCCTAAAAAGCGTTGATGGAAAGAGCCTGTATCTTTTCATATATGACCTTGCAGAGGTGGGTGACGCCAACGTTACTGTTGGCGGAAAATACCGCGGAGCCTATGCTTTTGGCGGTGTTAATGAAGAAATTACAAATATAAAATGGATGGATAACGGCGAAGAATTGTCATATATTCAGGGAAATGGTATGCTTGCAGTGAACCTGACAGGTCATCCGTATGGCACAGTATATCCTGTTCGTGTTGCAAAGGCTGATATAAAATAATAATGGCAAGTTAAGGCACAGCACCTTTTGGGGCTGTGCCTGACACAAGAGGAGAAGATTATGAACGAGAAGCTACTACTTAGTGGTAAATGGAAAATTACCGGAACATCACCGGAGGGTGATAAAACTATTTCCATAGATGGAAAAGTGCCTGGGTTTGTGCATACAGACCTTGAAAAGAATAATTACATAAAGGAGCCTTTCTGGCGTGATAATGATAAGCTGTGTGCCTGGGTGGAGGATTGGTCATGGACATACGAAAAGTCCTTTACATTTAGCAAAAAGGACGAAAGTGCTCGTCATTTTTTGAATTTTGAGGGTATAGACACCTATGGCGAGATTTGCTTAAACGGTAAGGAAATTGGCAGAACTGACAATATGTTTATTCCGCACAGGTTTGATGTAACCGATGTATTGAACGAGGGTGAAAACTCACTTTCGGTAAAGCTTGTACCATATAAGCCTTTTGTTGAGGGCGAGGATTTTGAAAAATACACAGCCTGCTTTTCCAGTGAGCGTACCTTTGTCAGAAGAATGCAGTGTACATTTTTCTGGGACTGGGTTGCAAGGTTCATAAGCTACGGTATCTGGAAGGATGTGTCCATTCTTTCTGTAAAGGATGCCGAGATTGATAATCTATATATTTATACTCATTCCATTTCAGACGGCTTTGCCACAGAATGTATGGAGATTGAAACAACAAAATATTGCGAAAAAGCTTTGTATGTAAAGGCGGATATAGTATCACCTGACGGAAAAACCGTATGGACAAGAAAAATGCAGGTGTATTCAAGTAAGATTATGCTTCAGGCAGATATCAGAAACCCTGAACTCTGGTGGCCGGCAGGCTACGGAGAACAGCCTTTATATACCTTAAAAGCCACAATAACCGATGGTGGCGATAATATAATTGACGAAAAGGAAACAACCTTTGGCATCAGAACAGTTAAGGTTGTTCAGATGATAGATGAAGAGGGAAGCCGTGAGGAAGCGCAGACCAAGGCAACCAGAGAGTGGCTTCTTAGCATGAACTGCGGAAATGGAAAGGACGATGACGAGCCTGGTATCAGCTACACCGTATATATAAATGATACGCCTGTTTTCTGTCGCGGCGGAAACTGGGTACCTGCTGATCCTTTCCCTGCAACAATTACCGATGAAAAGTATGACCGCCTTGTAAAGCTTGCAAAGGACGGCAACTTCAATATGCTTCGTGTGTGGGGAGGCGGAATCTATGAAAGCGATGCTTTCTGGAATGCCTGCAACAAATACGGTATTATGGTTCTGCAGGACTTTATGATGGCTTGCGGTGTGTACCCGTATGACCGCGAGGAATTTTTGGATAAAATGAAAACGGAAGCTTTTTATGCGGTGAAGAAGTACAGAAACCATCCGGCTCTTGTTATCTGGTACGGCGATAACGAGAATGATATGGGAATGGACTTTGACGATCCCGGTGTAAGAAGCAGAAATATCTGGGAAAAGGCTCTTTTACCTGCGCTTGAGCAGTGCGAAAAGTCAAGACCGTTCTTCCCGTCCTGCCCATATGACGGCAAAAATAAGATATCCTTAACTATCGGCGACACACACTTTTGTGCAGTTACCGAGAATTTTACAAACAGAGACTTTAAGGACTATCTTGAATGTGTGAATTATACAGGCAGATTTATGAGCGAATGTGCTTTATCCGGCTCGCCGAATATGGACAGCCTGATGAAGTTTATGAGATATGAGGACCTTCAGGACAATGAAATGTATGAGTATCATACCAAGGATAATCCGTATAAGCCTGAGGGCTATCCGTCGCTTTTTGAACAGACACAGCATCTTGCGGACACTTTTTTGGGCAAATGGGAAACCGTCGAGGAAAGAGTGCAGAAGCTGGAATATATACACTATCTGTTGGTTCGTGCATCGGTTGAGGGCGCAAGGAGAAATAGTTTCTACTGCAGCGGAATCCTGTTCTGGATGTATAATGACTGCTGGCCGGCATCAGGCTGGAGTATGGTGGACTATTACCAGATACCAAAGGCAGCATACTACGGCTTTAAGCAGGCGTCAAAGCCGGTAATCACATCACTTAACAGAAATGGTGAAGAATTAGAGGCTTATGTATGTAACGACAGCCTGAAGGCAATATCAGGAAGCTTGAAGCTAAGAGCCTTAAGCTTCAGCGGTGATGTTTTGTATTCTAAGGAAGAAAGCTTTAGTGTGGGTAAAAACACCACCGAAATTGTGCTGAAGCTACCTATATCTCAGCTTCCAAAGCTTGATAAAAATGTAATTATAGTATGTGATATTGAAGGTGATTTTAAGCCGTCAAGAGCATATTACTATGGAGAAATGCCGCTTGAAATGCCGCTGGAAAAGGCAAATGTAACCATTGAACGCATTGGAAATGAAATAAAGGTTACATCGGACAAGTATGCCCGTGTGGTTGAGCTTTATGGAAACGGAAGCTTCTCGGATAACTACTTCGATTTGCTTCCAAACGAAGAAAAGACCGTTTCTTTTGACGGAAACGGCGAGGTAAAACACACATGGCTAAATAAATAACCGGAGGACAAAAATGAACAAATCCTTTATAAAAGCTACAAAGAATTTTTGTACATTTGAAGAAAACGTTCCTGCACCATATATAAGGAAGACCTTTGACCTTGAATTTGTACCGGAGGCGGCAGAAATTTCCATATGTGGGCTTGGATTTTACATTCTTTACATAAACGGTGTTGATGTTACAAAAGGTCTGTTGGCGCCGTATATTTCAAACCCTGATCATTGCTGCTTTTATGATACCTACCACATTAAAAAGTACCTTAAAAAGGGTAAAAATGCAATAGGAATCATTCTGGGTAACGGAATGCTGAACGCCTTTGGCGGAAATGTGTGGGATTTTGAAAAAGCAGATTGCCGAAGTGCGCCAATGGTGGCATTGGAGCTTTCCGCAGAGGGAGACGGAGGTAAGCTTACAATAACAGCAGATGATAGCTTCAAGGTTCATTCATCACCTATAACCCTTGATGAATTAAGGCTTGGAGAGTATTACGATGCTAATTTGGAAATTGAGGGCTGGAATTTACCTGAATTTGACGATTCAGCCTGGGAGAATGCGCTTTTGGCAGAAGCTCCAAAGGGCGAAATGATTCCTTGTACGGCTGAGTCTGTTGTTAAAATCGGCGAGAGAAAGCCTGTAAAAATTTTAAAGAACAAAAACGGCTATGTATATGACTTTGGTGTAAATTCGGCAGGTCTTTGCAGGATGAAAATAACTGCAAAGCCAAATCAGAAAATCACAATGAGACATGCTGAGGTTCTAGACGAAAATCTTGAGCTGGACCGTCAGGGAATCACCTTCTATATGGATTATGCCCAGATGTTTTCCGAGAATAATCAGATTGATGTCTATACCGCAAAGGGCGAGGGCGAAGAGGAGTATATGCCGCATTTCACCTTCCACGGCTTTAGGTATGTGGAGGTTTTGGGGCTTAGCGAGGAGCAGGCGACAGATGAGCTTTTAACCTTCTATGAGTACAGCTCAGGACTTGATGCCTTGGGTGATTTTGAGTGCTCAGACGAAACCTGTAACACCCTTTTTGAAATGGTAAAAAGGTCGGACAGATCAAACTTTTTCTATTATCCTATGGACTGTCCTCATCGTGAAAAGAACGGCTGGACAGGCGACGCATCCTTGTCGGCAGACCGTATGGTGCTTTTATATAACGTGGAAAAAAGCTTCAGGCAATGGCTGGGCTGTATCCGAAAGGCACAGGAGGAAAGCGGGCGTATTCCATCTATTGTACCTACCTATGGCTGGGGATATGAGGAATGCAGCGGACCTGCATGGGATTCGGTGCTTTTTAACCTTTCCTATGTGCTTTATAAATACCGCGGATGCCATGAGGTAGTAAGGGAAAACAAAGACACAATGGTCAGATACCTTGAGTACATAATGTCAAGGCGAAATGATGACGGCACAGTATCGGTAGGTCTTGGGGACTGGCTCCCTGTTGGAAAGGCCTGCACCGATTATAAAACGCCTCTTGCGGTTTCCGACAGTATTTATGTTATGGATATGGCAAAAAAAGCCGCAGAAATGCTTGATGGTATAGGCGAAAATGCCGATTTTGCCGACGGTATTTACCGTGAAATGCGACAGATTATCCGTGAAAAGCTTGTGGATATGGAAACTATGGCAGTTTCAGGAGATAGTCAGGCAGGACAGGCAATGGCACTATATTATGGTGTTTTTGAGCCTTGTGAGGAAGAAGAAGCCTTCAAGCGACTGATGGAATATCTTGCGGAAAATAACGATAGTTTCGATTGCGGCTGTTTGGGAATGCATGTGCTTTTCCCTGTACTTTCAAAGTACGGAGAGGGCGAGCTTGCATACAAGATGATAACAAAAAAGGAGTTCCCATCCTATGCACACTGGATTGATATGGGCGAGACCACAATGCTTGAGCAGTTTATGCCTGACGGCGAAAACTGCGGCTCCCATAACCATCACTTTTTAGGTGACATCGGAAGATGGTTTATAAATCAC
>SVKH01000013.1 GCA_015068545.1 Oscillospiraceae bacterium | reverse complement strand
TAAAAGGTGGTATCGGCTACGCAAAAACAGGCGGTAACTATGCAGCAAGCTTGGCAGCTCAGGTTAAAGCACACGATGACGGATATTCACAGGTTTTGTGGCTTGACGGAATTGAAAGAAAGTACATAGAAGAAGTTGGCGCTATGAACATCTTCTTTAAGATTGACGGCAAAATCGTAACACCTATGCTAAACGGCAGTATTCTTCCTGGTATCACACGAAACTCTGTTATTGAAGTTTGCAAAAAGTGGGGATACGAAGTTGAAGAAAGAAGGATCAGTGTAGATGAGCTTATCTCAGCACAAAAGGAAGGCAGACTGGATGAATGCTTCGGTACAGGTACTGCTGCTGTTATTTCCCCAGTTGGCAAGCTAAGATACAAGGATGACGTTATGACTATCAACAATAACGAAATCGGCGAAGTTAGCCAAAGGCTTTATGATACAATCACAGGTATTCAATGGGGCAGAATCGAAGACGAGTTCGGTTGGACTATCTTTGTTGACTAATAGTTATGTACAAAATTCTAGACGCACATTGCCATATCTATCCCGATAAAATTGCGCAAAAAGCTGCAGATGCAACCGGTAAGTTTTACCAGAAAACTTCTTGTATGGATGGTACCGTGGGAACTCTTATAGATGCAGGAAAGGACGCCGGAATTTCACACTTTTTGGTGCAATCGGTTGCCACTACTCCCCATCAGGTTTCTTCCATAAACCGCTTCATTTCGGATAGTGTAAAAAACAGTAATGGAACTATGACAGGGTTCGGTACTATGCATCCGGAAAGCAATGATATGGTTAGGGATATAGAAGAGCTTTTATCACTTGGGCTTACCGGGATTAAGCTCCATCCTGATATACAGAATTTTAAAATTGATGACTTTCGTATGCTTAAGATATACGAGCTTAGCGAGAAGTACTCCCTTCCTATTCTGATGCACACCGGAGACAGCAGATACGATAATTCCAACCCAAACAGACTGGTTCCAATACTGGAAACATACACAGATTTGGTGGTAATTGGCGGTCATTTTGGTGGATACTCGGTGTGGGATGATGCTGAGAAGAATCTTACCGGATATGACAATTTCTATGTAGATACTTCCTCCAGTCTTTGGAAGATTTCTCCTCAAAGAGCAAAGGAGCTTATCTATGCTTTTGGCGTGGACAAAGTTCTGTTCGGTACCGACTACCCGCTTTGGACACCGCGGGAAGAGCTGGATAAGTTTATGGAAATAGACATTCCGGAAAATGACCGAAAGAGAATTCTGTGGGATAATGCCGCAAAACTACTAAACATATAAAGCTTTTGATATTGTATATCGCCATTACATGGATTTCTAGATAAAAATATGAACTCTTACCGATAACCTCGGCAAGAGTTCTTTTTTACTATCCAAAAAGGGGACGTCCCCAAAATAGATACTATTTTATTGATTTGTTGCTTCAATATCATAAAATTCTCCAGAATAAAAGTCGAGAAATGCCATGGTATCCGAAATAAACTCTATTATAACATTATCTTTTTGCATCAAATATTCAACATTTGTTTCCGATTCCCTTTTTTCAATACTCCAACCATTCGCTTTCACAGCTTCCAAATATCGTGATACTATATTTGAAATTGAATCCGGATTAGAATTTCTGACATCGTATCTGCAAAAACCTTCATCACTTCTTATAGGTGCATCCAAAAGATAATAGGACAGATTTAAAACATCAGGATAATTCTTATAAAATGTTCCCAATTCTTTTTTTGACAGTATTACCTTTTGCTCGTTTCCATCCCACTCAACATTCACACTCAATGCTTCCGAAACCGCACGTACGGGAACATAAGTCCTATCATTCATAATCACAGCCGGAGAATCCAAATCAATATATGCAATCTCTGCATACGGCAGAATTTCTGTCATAGGTAATCCTTCGGCTATACTTTCTTCTGAAAAATGTGTAGATATTTCATCATAATCAAGATAAGTCTTTTTTATTTTACTATCGCCAATCTGCAACTCTAAAAAGACATCGTAATTTTTTTCTTTTTCTCCGTCATAATAAACGGATACTGTATTTGATGCCTCATCCCAGCTAACCATACAGTCAAAAACTTCTGCTATTAAGCGAATAGGCAGCATGGTACGATCATTTATTATAACAGGAGCTACATCATTTTCGCCCCTCATTCCATTTTTATAATAACTGTTTTTACCAATGTAAAGCCGAAGTTCTGTTGTAAAAAGTTCTGAATAATCTTCATTCTCGTTATCTTCTATATTTAAATTGTGCTGATTAAATTCGTAAAAAACAGTATTTTCGGGATTTTTATCTGTATCATAATCAGGAGAAATTTCTATGTTTGATGAACTTATGGTATAATCATTGGTATAACTTTTTGAAGTATAGGTTGTTCCAATAGATAAAGGAATATCTTCAAAACAAACCTTTCTGTCAATTTTCGTACCGTCAAAATTTGTTATATTTATATTCATTTTGCCAGCATCATTTCCCACATATTTCAATGTGTATTTTCCATCATCAAGATAAATATGTTTTTCATCATTTACCGCACTAATTGTTATATTTGCATTATTAGCTACATACGGGATATTATTTACAACCGAACCTATTAAATTATCACTTAAATCATATATATAAACATCAACAGGGCAAGCAATTTCATATTTTTTTGTGATGTTGCCCATAGAATCAGTAATTATATGCTTATATTTTTCATATTGCTTTGGATTATCATTTTCAAGTTCATAAACCCAATCACGCAGCGTCGCTTCATATTGTTGAGAATATGAGTTTTGAATATTTCCTATCTGCTCACTTCTCTCTTCGGCAGTCGTATTCCCGAGTAGCGAAGAAATCATACCTACTGTCGATTCTTCATAAGTATTGACAAATGCCTTTGAAATATCGCAGTCAGCATCTAATACATTAAACATTATATCTATGGCACTATTATATTTTTTGGCATTTTTTTCGGTTTCGTGTTGCTTATAGTATTCTTTCATCTCGTTATAGGCTTTTAAAGTTAATTCTTTTACATCAACAGTTGCTTCAAGTTTGGAATATTTTTCGGCACTTTCTGTTGTATTAAATAAAGTATCACAAATAAAAGTGCTTCCCTTATATGAAATCATAAATACCGCTGCAGCAGGATGCATCACACATACCTTATCCTCGATTTTATCCCACATTTCTTCTACACAAGCATTTAATACATTTTTTCCTGTTGTTAATGTAACCATTGCTGCAATATTGGCAGCCAGTTCTGCTTCGTTAGAATCCATAACAGCCCAACAATTAAGTAGTGCATTTTTTAACGAGGTATTTCCGTCACACTCTCGATACATTTCTTTCATTACATATTTAACGGAGTCATTCAAGGTATATAACATATAATACGAAGCAGCTGCTTTGCATATGGTATAAGTATCGGAAACTGAGTCTGACATATCTCCAATAAAACCTGAAAACCTTGCCATATTGTCAAGTCCCGGGAATTTTTCTGAAAATCTTTCATCCATTTTATTGAAGAAGTCCTCTTTTTGTGAAGCTGTCATTCGTGAAAAAGAATCTGTTTGTGTAACATCTATGTTATAAGCCGTTTTAAAATACTTGACGATTGTATCATACGCATTCTTTCCGCTTTCATCGATACTTGTTTGCATAGCATCAATTAAGTCGGAATTGCAGGAAGTTTCAAATACATCCCATAAAATTGCTTCATACATATCCTTTTTTTCAAGAACAACATCTGTAATATTTGCAGGATTATCCACAATCTTGCCTGCGTTTTTTACTGCGTTCCAAAAATCAACTGATGTAGATAATCCATTTCTTTCACCGGCGTTTCTTAATGTTGTTGCCGGTGTGTCGCTATTAAAAGTGTTTTCTATAATTTTCGCAAGTTCTGAATTATAAATAATATGGTCAGCTTTGTATTTTTCGGGTGTAAAAGTATAGCTACCCACAATCAAATCATATGTAAAATCATCTTCATTATCTACATTATCACCGGATACTTCAACTGAAATCGTATGTATATCATCATATTTAGGTTCTCGCAAATACACAATTTCGCTAAAATCTTTCTCTGTAGAAATAGAATTAAAGTGAATATTTTTTTCTCTGCTATCAGAATTTTTTTCAAAGCTAAAACCATCTGGCAATATAATATTAACATCAACATTTTGAGCCTTTGTTGATGTTAAAAATGCCTCGTTAGTCACACGCACTTTCAAAGTGAAACTATCAATATTGTATGTTTCATTATCAATATCATAAGATATTTCATCAAGTGTATATCCATCTACATCTAATACAGAAAATTCAATATCTAAATTGCAGTTTTCATTTTCATAAGGAATGTCTTCTGAAGGTAGTTTTTCAATTTCTGAATTATCGTAGTCTAAATCATCATAAGAATAGTTAAAATGTATATTTGCCTTTTTTAAACATTCATTATCTATGCCAATGTCAATAGAGTTCCATTGAGTTTGATTTCCTTCATAATACACATTCTTTAAATTATTGCAAAAATTAAATGCTCGAGGACCAATGTTAGATAGATTTGCAGGTAAATATATGTCTTCTAAAATTCCACAATCATAAAAAGCGAAATCGTCTATGGAGGTAATTCGTTTAGGTATTTTTATGTCTGAAATATCAGAACCGCCATAAAAATGGTCTGGTATTATTGTAATACTTGATGGAAGGTGTGTTTTATCACCCAAACTAAATAAAGCAGTTTCTCCTATTTTGACTAGTGATGACGGTAACATTACTTTTTCTACACTTGTGATAAATTGTGTATTATAAAAAGCATATTCTCCTATATATGTAATTCCTTCTTCAATGATAATGTTTGTAACTCGAGAATTAAACTGTGCCCATGGTGCATTGCTTCTGTATGAAGCCTTTCGTGACGAATAAGATGTCACATATTCCTCCTTTGGTTGATAATCGTACATTGTGCCGGTACCGCTTATTATCAATGTGCCGCCATCATCAGTTTCGTAAAATGTCCATTTTGCTTCATTTCCACAAGTACCGCTTTCAACAAATTTCCCATTGTCTGCAAATACTGTTATTGATGACAAAATCGTTAATATTATTAAAATAATACTAATTGTTTTCTTCATTTATGATTCCCCCATAATTTAAAAAGTGCATAACCCATATTTCAGGGCTATGCACCGAAAAACATACAACCCTGACTTTAGGTTGCTACACCATACTCATACTTGTACATCACTGCAAAGTTTCGCCAGAGTGTACGCTTTTACCTAATTTGCGTACACTTTACAGTGATTATACAAAAGAATACAATTAATCCATTATATGTGTATAATGTAGTTTAACAAGTATAACATAGTTTTTCATTATCTGCAATGGGTTTACCTAAAATTCATCATTTTTCCGATAACTTTTTTTACAACTCCCATTCTTCGTCATCGTGGCTCTGCTGTTTTGATTTAGGATATGTTTGTTCTTGTTGCTGTTTGTAAGCTCTTAATTTGCGTATAATTGAAGAACGCTCGGAATACAAGTCCTCGTGTAACTCATTGTCGGTTTTGCGTATATCCAAAAAGGGGACGTAGCACTTTTTAACTAAATAAAAAGTACTACGTCCTCAAAATAGATACTTAATTATTGTAGTGATAAGATCACGCAAAAGGAGCTGTACAGATGTACAGCTCCCTCGTATTATTGTAACTGTCTGACAACGATTATACACCTATCTTGATAGGCAGGAAAAATTGCTTAGAATTGGTGAAGGTCAACCGTTAGGTTTTCCCGACGGCGTACGTTGGTACGCCGAGTGGTGACCTGAGCCTATTATGGGCAATTTTAACGCCTATCAATCTGTAATTGTTACCTTACAGTTATTAGTCTTACTTCCGTCAATCTTAGACTTAGCAAGAACGATAAACTCAGTTTGTGTTTCAGTAGCTGATATAGTCAACAAGCCATCTTCATTAACTGTTGAGCCATCTGTGCTATCTGGAATAAGCTGCCAGATAACCTCTTGAGATGGATTATTCTTACCTTCTACTGTTGCATTTAGTTGTAGGCTTTCACCCTTCTTAACTGTTGCTGTAGCTGGAGTTACTGTTACAGTTTCTACAGTTGCAACCGGAACTTCAAGCTCTGGAAGTTGATTTGTGCCTTGAGTCCATACAGCCATATCACTTTCTTCAACGCCTGCGATAGTAGCAGCTGCTGCTACACCATTATTTAGTGTATCAGCAAAGCCTGTAAGCATCTGGGCTGTTGTCATAGCTGTTATTCCGTCACCTGCATACTGGTGAACTCCCTTTACATAATATGTGTTCTGGAACTTACCAGCGCCATGCTTTAATCCAAGAGCATTTATAGCCTTCTTGGCAGCTACTGTTCCGCCAAAGTAGCAGTTAGCAACTGTACCGTACTGGTTATACACAAGACCAGCAACAGCATTACCAATGATATCCATTGTAGAATAGCTGTTTACAAGCTTGCCGCTTGGTGTAAGCTTGCGACAGATACCTGCTGCGTGAGTGCCCTTTGAAGTAATTGAGCCGGTTGTTCCAACGTTCATAATTGTACCTGAAACTGTTGGGAATATGCACGCATCATTTGCTACAGATATTTCTGCATTGATTGCATATCCTGCGCCGTCATATGTACCTGCAAATGTTGAAGTAGATGGAACAGGAGTATACTCTGATGCATAAGGAACAAGGTCGATATCCTTTGTCTGTTGGAAGTATACGCCGGAATAATCTTCTCCGTTTGTCAGGTTATATGAAAATTCGATAAAGTCATATGGGTTCTTTATAAGGTATGGGTCAGCCTCGCTGCCGCTACCAAAGAAACCGTTCATTGAACCGCCCTTATAATTCCAGTCGTCCTCTTCTACTACACAAGCAGGAACATAGAACCTATCATCAAGGTAAAGAGAAATTCTACCATCTGTTGAGTATTCAACGCCGTCCTTGATGTACTTATCTGTATATGGCTCCATAGACTTATCGCCTGATGCAAATTCGAAAGTACCGTCAGGGTTAACTGTACCGATTTCAGTTACATCAACGAAAAGTTCTTCTGTGATAGCATCAAGGTCAACATTCCAAAGGTCTGCCACATATAGAGGCATTGCTGTATTATCAGCTACATAAGTACCTGTTTGCGCCTTCCAGTCACCACGAGTTTCTTCTGTATCGCCAACAACTGGGTTAAGTCCTGGGATTGAAACTCCTTCAGGTGCATAGAAGAAACATGGTACATTCTGACTTGTGTGGTTAGTAGATTCCCAAGCCATCAGGCTTGTATTAGGATTTCTGCCGATTTTAACTTGCTGATAAGCTTCATTAATCTTATCAGGGATGATTGTCATACCACCTGTATCGTGGTCGGCAATAGAAACTACCATTGTTTCGCCGTTTTCCTTAGCGTAGTCTACACAAATCTCGAAACATTCTGAAAGTACATTGAACTCAGAAGCTGCGTGTCTTGCATCGTTACCGTGGTTATCTGTGTGAGAAACCTCGATGAACAAGAAGAAGCCTTCTTCACTGCCGTCAAGAGCACGGATAGCTGCTTCTGTGATTTCTGCCATTCTTGGCTCATTCGTAGGAAGCTGGTAGTCATAACCAAGAGTTTGTGTCGCAAAATTTCCCCAAACCTTATCACCTGATTCAATAGTATCAAGGTCAGCTCTGTTATTCACAATCTTGTAACCATTTTCTCTTGGTATCTCAATCGACAATGTTGGATCCATCTCCTGAGCAGGGCCGTAGCCACCGCACATTACAACATCAACTCCTTGATCGTGCATCTGTCTTGCGATGATATCGTAAGTTCCACGATCCGGCCAGTGAGATGCGAACGATGCAGGAGATGCATGGTAGAAGTAAGCCTGTGAAACAAGACCTGTTCTCTTACCAAGCTCCTGAGCAGCCTCTAAGATTGTAGCCTTCGGAAGCTTTTGAGGTGTTACACCAAGATAACCGTTGTTTGTTCTGTAACCTGATGATTCAGCTGTACCACCGGCTGCCGAGTCTGTGATTTCTGCATTTGCAGAACGTGTTCTGATAGAACCTGCAAGGTAGTCCTCAACAAACATTGGAGCAGTATCTCTCTGAGTTGCTGTAGGCAATACAGTTTCATCAAAGCCACCCTGCTGGCGGAAGTAGTTAGCAAAATCGTACTGACCGTATCCGCCACCGTCTGGCATAAGATAAATTACGTTTTTGATTGTTGGTTCTGCCGCTTGCACAGGAAGAGTAACAAACGACAGCGTTACTGCTACGCAGTACATTAAAGAAAATATTTTATACTTTAAGTTTTTCATGCTGTTTTCCTCCTATTACTCTTCTATAGCGTGCGCGTATGAATTAGGCTCTGCAACCCATTCACCACCGTTTACAATCATGTAGATTGTTTCGCTGGTTGGGTTATAGATATATTCTTTTGTGATTTCAAGCTTATTAGTAGCCTGAATATATCTGCAAACCTCTAGGTTTGTAGCCTTCCAGATTTCTTCATCTGAAAGCTTTGTAAATAGCTCTTCGTAGAATGCAAGTAGTTCTGCCTCTGTCATATCCTCTCCGTTACCTGCAATAGATAGAACCTTGAACAATGTTGTGTTCAGACCCTTATAATCATTTGCAAGGTCAAGGATAGAATCGGTGTTATCCTTTTGTACCCATGCAGAAATACCCCAATCCTTCCAGTCTGCCGGTAGATCGTAAGATCCTGTTACCTGACTGTCACGCATATATTCGTAGTTATTAGTTGCAAGATGTAGCTTAAGCTGATTATAGATGCTTCTTTCCTCTGGAGCGAAGTATGGCCATGCAAAACCTACCGGAGCAGTACCTGTTCCATCTTCTATCAAAGTTTCTACTATTTCGATAGACTCTACACATTCATCATATGTAGGAGGTGTAACGGTATTTCCGTTTTCATCTGTGAACGCATACTCAGCATACATAGGAATGTGAGTTGTGTGGTTTGCAATTTCGAAGTCTTCGTGTTCGTAAATTGAGTAGTCAGTTGTAGCATCTGTTAAGCCGAATGTAGCATTGATGCCGTATTCGTGCATAAGATCTATAACTGCTGCATCTGTATCAGCTCCGTCATTGATGTTGAAGGTTACAGCCTTTGTTCCAAATGATGGATATGTGATCATGTATGTCTTGATACCAAGTTTCTTAAACATATATGTTTCAGAAGCCGGCTCATATGTTGTAGTATTCCAGATGAAGCACTTGATTATCTCGTTTTCATCAGCTACGTTGATAGCAACGTCCTTCCAAGCGTTTAGTGGAAGTGCTTCCTTATAAGCGCCGATTAGTCTTCCCTCTGCATCATATCTTGCTACATAAAGAGTATTTCCCTCTTCCATAGAGTAACCGGAAACTGTCATATCGCCTAATTCTACATACTTAGTTTCAACCTTAGAAGAGCCTGTGCCTTGGTAAAGCTTAACTGTTCCTGTAGGAAGCTTAACTGTTCCGCTGTATGTGTGAGCAGACTTGATTCCATATCCTGAATGGATTGCTCTTACGCTGTACTTATTAGCATCCATTCCTGCGCCTGTATCTGTATAGGAAGTAGTTCTTACAGTTGTCAGAAGTTCACCATTTTTGTAAACTTCGTAGCCTGATACATCATTTGTAGCAGATGCCGGCCATGAAAGAACAACATTTACACCGTCAATAGTAGCTGTAAGCTTCTTAGGAGCCGCTACATTAACTATCTTCAATGTCTTTAAGAAAATATCGAATGTTGTAAGATTGTCTGGGTCTGTATCAAGCTTTGCAGCACCCATACCATCGAACATTTCCGGAACGAACTTAACTGCAGATGCATCATAGTCGTTTGCACCGAAGTCAGATTTTCCGAATACATCAACAAATTCTGCATTTTGTGAGAATTCTGTAATCGGAATCATGAATGTCTGATATCCGCCCTTATCAAAGTCATAGTAGTCTTCTAGCGGAACACCAAATATAGCAGTAGCTCCGTGCTGCTTATCCTTAACATTTGGTTGATTTTCCTTTGTTACAGGGTATCCTGCAGTTGCGTCGAAGCCATAAACGTTCTCAGGACCATATACTGATGAAACTGTCAGGTAAATACCTTCTGTTGCAGTATTCTTATTGCCTATCTTAACTTCGAAGATTGCATAAGCAGATTCTTTACCTGCTGAGATATCTACCAAGTTACCCCATTGATTGTCAGGGATGGCTGCCATAGATTCTGCATCACCATTTGTCCAGTAACGTTGTAATCTGAAGCCATCATGTCCCCAGTTTGCACTTCCCCAGTTCTTTGCGCCATCAGGTGAACCGTGTGATGCTAAGCCCTGAACTGAGCCGTTAATTTCGGTATCAGATATTGTATCATCGCCATTGTTATCGTCGATTGTTACACGGTATCCGCCATTGTGCTCCCATTCCCATGAAGTCTTGTAGTCATTATATTGTGAGCCTGCACCATGATAATACGCAGCCGGTGACTTATTCTCTGTATATGCATTAGCTTCGTAGTCAATAAGTACTACATCAACCTTTTCAACTGTTGTTGAGCCTTCTGATGTAACAATTACAGAGTCACTTTCAGGTGACATAATTCTTGCACCTGTACCTGTGTGTACAGCTACAATTGCGTATGAATATTCTACCCCTTCTTCTACATCAACGTCATTGTAGTAATTCTTTTGACCGGCATTTAGATATTTCTTGATGCCGTTTACTGTCTTTACAACATTGTAAACTACATCCTTATCTGTTGTGCCGTCCCAAGAAAGATTAACAACACCGTTCTTTGTTTCAGCCTTGAAATTCTGAGGAGTTTGGATATCCATAATCTTAAGCTGCTTCATATATACATCAGCTGTTGTTACTGTTGATGCATCCTTATCCTGCTTAACGATACCCATACCACTTAGAGCTCTAAGATCAAGCTTTCTGTTCTCATTATATTGTTTAAGTCCCCATGCTTTACCATACATATCAGTAAATACAGATGTATTTACAAAATCCTTCAAAGGAACTGCAACAATCTGGTGTCCGCCTGCTGTTACATCATAATAATCAGCAAGATTTACACCGGCAATTGTTGAAGCATAGTGAGTATTGTCCGCCATATCCGGATATTTTTCCTTTGTTATAGGTGGCTCTGCGCCTCCGGAATAATGGAATGCCCATGGATCTGTAACGCCCTTAAGAGCAAGATACAAACCATCTGTTGTAGTATTTGTGTTACCTAAATCAATTTCAAATACTGCATAACCTGTATCAACATACGAAGATGCATCAAATACATTTCCCCAATGCTCATCAGGTACCTTTGAAATAGATGTCGCATCATTCGCTGTCCATGAATAATTCAAATGGAAGCCTTCAAATGCCCAGTTTGCAGCACCCCAGTTCTTTGTGCCAACAGGTGAATCGGATAGGGCATCAGAAATCTCAGCATTAATTTCGCTATTGTCGATTGTAGCATCACCGTTGTTATCGCTGATTAAGGATTGGTAACCATCATTAGTATAATTACCTGTAACCCTAAAGTTATTGTATCCCGGTGATTTTCCCTTGTAGTAAGCTACAGCATCTTTTTCACTCTTGTATGTCATTGGGTCGAGGTCAAACTTTACAGGGTCAACCGTCTTTTCAACATCGTCTCCGCCTATATCGCCGCCGCCAAGACCTGTAACCTCAACTTCTGCCTCGGCACTTGTTCTTGTAAGTGCGTACTTACCAACAGTGGTCTTAATAGCGTATGTGTAATTTCCGTCGTCGATTTCACGGTCAACATAAATTGTGTCTTCGCCAAGATCGATCTCGGTTATGATACCGCCATTATTCTTGATAAGTGTATATGTTGTATCTGTGTAGCCTGATTCTGTCCATTCAAGTGCTACGCACTCAGAAGCAGGAATAAACTCTGCTGTAAGAGTAGATGGCTTAACAATGTCATTTACAACTGCAAGATTCTTGATATCTGCATAGAATTCTTCACACTTTGTAGAATCATTATCCTGTCTTACAAGACCGATACCTGTGAAGTATTCCCAATGCATTTCATTATACTTTCTGTAATCATCGTAGCCATTAAAGTATACCCATTCCCAACCGGACATATTGTTGATAAGAACATCATTGTTGCCGCCATTCTTTGTAAAGTCAAAGTCTGAGAACGGAACCATGATTGTCTGATATCCGCCAACTGATGTATCATAGTAATTCTTAAGCGGTACACCTGCTACTGTTTGTCCTGCAGGAGTTTCTGCAAGCCAGCTTGAGCTTGTAGTTGTTACTCCAAGATATACGCCGTCAATATTCATACCGCTTGGAATGCTGATATTGAATAGGATGTATCCGTTATCTATATATTCTGAAAGGTCACGGTAACCGTTTTGTACTACATTGTAGTTATATCTGTAACCGTTAAAGCCCCACTTATCCTGAATCCATTCCTCAGGAACATATCCGTCGCCACCATTATTGTAGCCGTAGTCACCGTCTTTTACATAACCCGCATACCATGGAACATACGCGTCGATATCTGTTGCTACGCCGCCTATATCTCTGGTTACGAAGTACTCTCCGGCCTTTCTTGGACGGTATGTGATAGCTCTGCCCTTATCTGTGCCGTAGCCTGTATCGTTGATATACCATCTCTGATAATCAGACTTGCTCTCATAGTAGTTTGCAGCTGAGAAACGGTATGGGCTGATTGTTCCTGATGATGAAGCATACAAATCACCTAGGAACATTGGCTGTGGCTTAGCTCTTTCTGTTGTGTTGCTTGCACCTGTCGGAACAGTAAAGTCCTCAAGGATAAGGCTTTCTGCATCAGCGTCAATTGAGCCTTCTACTGCAACAACAGCTTCTACACTGTTTGATGCAGGTGATGGAACATTATATGTAACTGAAAAAGCTTCTACAGAGTATGTATATGTTCCGTTTGCTGTTACGCTATCTACATAGGCTGTATCTGTTCCAACTTCGATGTATTCCTTGGCACCGTCAATTTCTTTTACAAGTCTGTATGTAACTCCTTCGTCATTTGTTCCTGTCCATGAAAGAGAGATTTTGTTTTCATTTACAGTTGCCTTAAGATTTGTAGGAGACTGAAGTGCTACGATCTTGAAACCTTCAGAAGCTGTAAGTCTCATTTCAAGTCTTTCGCCAACGCCTGCTTCACGCTTAGCTACACCTGCACCTGAGTATAGGCGAAGGTCCATCTTGTAATCAGGGTTTGCATAAAGAGTTTCAAGGTTGCCCTTAGCTCCGGCATCGCCGCAATATGTACCGCCGAATTCCTGGAAGTCAGGGTCGTCCACAAGCTTCTTAAGAGGAATAGCAACCACTTGAGCACCTGATCCTGCATAATAGTCAGATACCTTAACGCCGTTGATTGCTGTCACTCTGTGGTCTTTCCATGTGGTATTTTCGCCGTGTGTTTCCTTTGTGATAGGAAGAGTTGTTCCTGTACTTTCAAAAGGATACATACCGTATTGGTCTGCTACTGCTGTAATACAGAAGTAAGCATTATTATAGTTAACCGGTGTTGAATCTACTTTAAACACCAGATAACCGTTATCCTTATATGCCGAAATATCCTTAACACCCATCCACCAATCAGCAGGAACAGTTTCCTTGTCTGCTATCGCGGAAAGCTTGCCGTAGTTATGACCTACATAACCAAAGGCTCCTCCTCTTGTTGGAGCATCTGTTAAGGAATTAACATCTCCACGAATTCTGTAAATTTTTGGTGTGATTGCAGTGCTATCAGCAAGTGATGCGTCTGAAATCCAATGCTTTGCGTTACCACCAGATCTACCAGTGTAACCACTCCATGTGTTGTATTCGCCACTTAACGCACCTGTATAATAGCTTGTGCCTTCCAAGTAGCCTGCTGCTGACCAATTAGGCCAGTTCATGTAATCCTTAACCACATCTGTACCTGCTGCCATGGATGATGGCAAAATTGCCAATAGCATTCCTGCAGAAAGTACCAGTGCCAGTAAGGATCTGAGCTTTCTTTTCATTTTGATTTCTCCCTTCTTTTTCACAATGAAAAACAGCCTTTTACTTTAGCCGGTGCATGATACGGCGAAATACACATCCAGCCAAAATGTAACATGATTTTTTCACTGTGATTTATTTACGGTATAATGACTACATTATACTTATACCATAATATAATATTACAGCAGTATTACAATCTTTACAATACCCAGTTTTATTCACTTTTTCTGCTTATATTACAGGGAGAGCACAAAAAAAAGACACATAAACTCCTATAAATTCCAAAAATATCCGATACTCGGATTTTTGGCAGGAAAAACGTGTCTTTATTTCTTGTTTTTATCCTAATTTTAGTCAACCAGTTTCTTTAGCACAGTCTTATCATGGGTAATCAGATTCATTGCCTCATCGTAACTGCACCATTTGTACTGAGAAATTTCTGATTGCTGTACCTTTACATCTGTATCCCTCGCTACGGCATAGAAATAGACCGCATCCTTGGTTACTCCCGGAATTGGACTGTATGTAGAAACAGTTCTTTTTCCGCCTACAAACACCACCTTTATGCCCACTTCCTCCATGATTTCTCTGGCTGCTGTTTCATACTCACATTCTCTGCCTTCACAATGCCCTTTTGGGAATCCCCAATGCCCTGTGGCAGAACCCGGCTTTTTATTAAGAACCAGAAGATATTTATCCCCTCCGTTCTCGTGCTTTACAATAACTGCTCCGCAGGATTTTTCATATGTCATTTTTTACCCTCCTTATCTTGTTGCCCTTTACCATATACACGTTTTTACTAAGCGCAAACATAGGTGTATCATTTAAAGAATCGGTATAAAAATTTTCAATTTCCGTATCAGGGAAAAAGCCTTTAAAAATTTCCGGCTTGGTATGGGCAAAGCAAACTCTTGTAATCTTTCCGGTTTTTGTATCTATTTCAGATGCAAGCACATTCTTTATCCCCAGTCTTGTGCAAACATCTCTTATCAAGAATCCACAGGAAGCAGAAAGGATCACATCATCCTCCCTCTGATTTTCCAGATAAAATTTCTTGATTTTTCTTTGGTTTTTATCCCAAAATTGACTTACAAGCTCCTTCATATTCGGGAACTTTTCCATAATTTCCACAGAGTATTTTTCCGCTTTTGCCATAAGCTCTTCCCCTGTGATGACGCACCGTTTGTACTTTAAATATACCCCGATGACCTCAGGAAGAAGTTTTATCAGCGAAAAATCCCTTGCAAGCAGAAAAATGTAAAAATCGAACACACTCTCTCCGTCATAAATAGTATTATCAAAATCATACACATTCACTTGCTAAAGTCAACTCCGTTCTTATTATATCGCTTTGCTTTTAACGCAAAACCACTAGCTTTTATTATTTTTTGGTCATAGCCTGTATGTAGGAAATGTCGGTAAGCTTATACTTTTTGAGGCAAGTATTTTCAAATGGTATGTGTTCTCCGCTTGCAAGTGCCGGATCATTGAAATATATCACGCCGTTTTCGCAGGAAACTGCAAGCATTGTATGCGGATAACCCTCAAATCTTACCATAACTCCATTAGGATGAAGGGTGAGTGCTTCACTTATTGCTCTTATCACGTCCTCATCACTATTAACTACTAGTGATGTGTCGCCCTTTTTCTTGGTATTGTATCCGCCAAAATACGGAGAAGTCTCAGGCAACGCCGGCACAAACTTGCATGCAAATCTGTTCATTATAGCCGAGTGGAACATAAAGCATCCGCTGTAACCGTTTTCTATATTAACGTTGGCAATGTCAATAGGTGTTACCTTTTGCCCTGTCACATTTGTAATAAGCATTGCATAGGAGCAAACCCAACAATAACCCTTTCCGTTGTTTTCAAGTCCTAAATCCGGTTGGCCCTGATAGTAAAAGCTGGAAGAATACTGCCCGTTGCCTGAAGACACATCCCTTATTGGTAATGGATCTACGGCACCCGGTCTTACCAGCATTCCGGAAGAATGTGAACCGTCGGAATACCAATACCCGTCATTTCCGGGTGTATTTATATCCACAGCTTTTGTAGCCGGATTGTAATCTACTGCCTTCCCAAAAGGCTCTACTATATCCCTGACCGGCACAAATGTGTAGTCTTTATAGTTACAAACAGGAGCTGCCATTTTTACATCTCTGCCGTTCACCTTTATTATATCCGAATTATTCGTAAATACAACTGTAACTCCCTGACCATACAAATAAACTTGTTTTGTTTCATTTACATAGACTATACCAATTCCCAGTGCATCCGCAATTGGTCTTAATTGCACCAGAGTTTTATCATTTCTGATAATTGGGCTTTCTGTAAAATTTACCAGTTTTCCGTCGTATCTTACAACAACATTTCCCTGAGCATACACCGTAGTACAAACAAGCAACGATGCAGCAAAAGAGATAAGTATTTTTTTCAAATTCATAAAAAATCTCCTTAAAATAGTAAATCATCTTTAGTAAACTAAAAAAGAAACTGCGTCAATAAATATTTTAACACATTTTTCCTCAAAAATCTACCGATTTTTTATAACAATTTTGTAACATTTTTTGACTTTCTGAAAATAATTCCAAAAAAGTTTAAAAAAATCCTTGCAGAATTGATAATATGGTGGTATAATAAGTCTGTTATATATATTTTTATGAGTAGGAGGTTCCATCAGAATGAATACACTATTTTTGGTTTTGCACATCATTGTTACTGTAGCTTTGGTATTTGTTGTACTTCTTCAGGAAGGTAAGGATGCAGGAATGAAGGCATTGTCCGGTTCAACAACAAGTGACGGCGAATCATTCTTCAGCAAGAATGCCGGCAGAACAAAAGCATCTATGTACGCTAAGATGACTACCATATTGGCTATTCTATTCCTTATTACAACAGTTGTACTTGGAATACTGAACGCATAATAATCCACAAAAAACACAGAGCTGCATCAAAACTACCATGTTTTTTTGCAGCTTCTTTTTATTACACAGGAAATTACTACTTTTATGTTTTATTTTCCGGAATAACAAAGTTGCTACTTTATTCCTACGCCCGCAGGCATAGCTTTTATCAGAAGCTTCTTTTTTATCCTGAGAAATTTTGCTTTTAAGCATCTATCCTAAGAGCAACTGCATTATTCCCTATTCCTAGGAATAGGTATCAAAAAACATATTTACATTATAAGGACATTGCCATGTTAAAAAGATTTTTAGAATATTATAAACCTCACAAAAAAATATTTACTCTGGATCTTATTGCTTCATTTTTGGTTTCGGCGATAGGTGTTTTATACCCTATCATAACCCGTGAAATGCTAAACACCCTTATCCCTAACCGAAACTACCGCATGATAATCCTCTCGGGCATAATGCTGCTTGCATTATATGCTATCAGAATGTTCCTAAGATATTTCATACAGTACAAAGGACATATGATGGGCGTAATGATGCAGGCAAGAATGAGGCTGGAGATGTTCCGGCATTTGGAAAAGCTTCCATTGAGCTTCTACGATAACAACGAAACAGGAAAGCTTATGTCTCGCATGACCAACGACCTTTTCGATGTAATTGAGCTTGCTCACCACGGTCCGGAGAATATTATAATCTCCTCCATTGCGGTGCTTTCCTCATTTATATACCTTTCTACTATCAATTTGCCGCTGACATTAATCATATTTATATGTGTCCCATTTTTAGTAGTAATATCATCTTCCCTAAGGAAGAAAATGAAAAAAGCATTCAGCGACAGACGTGCCTCGGTTGCGGATATTAATGCATCTCTGGAAAACAGCATATCCGGAATACGCATAACCAAAGCATTTAATAACACCAAAAAGGAAGAGGAAAAATTTCTGGTAGGCAATGAGAAATTCATAAATTCCAGCTCGGATGCTTACCGCGCTATGGGTATGTTCCATTCCTCCACATCATTCATCACCGACGTATTCAACGTAATTGTGATGATATGCGGTGGGCTATTCCTA
>SVKH01000012.1 GCA_015068545.1 Oscillospiraceae bacterium | reverse complement strand
ATAAGGAAAGGGTTGTCCACGAGCCGAGGTTTCAGGTAGTAAAAAGGGACGATATGGTGTGGTACAAGTCATGGGCTGTTCATATCATAGCTGTGCTTTTTGCCCTTATTATCTGTGGTTTCGTGGTGGTAATGCTAACGGGGTATAATCCTTTGGAAGTATATGTTTCCATGTTTGAAGGGACTTTTGGTACTACAAGAAAGGTGTGGAATACTCTCCAGAAGCTATCTATGCTTCTTTGTGTATCCCTTGCCGTTACTCCTGCTTTTAAAATGAAATTCTGGAATACCGGTGCAGAAGGTCAGGCTTTGGTTGGTGGTTTGGCATCAGCAGCTTGCATGATATACCTTGGTGATACTATGTCGGGAGTTATTCTGATACCGATTATGTTATGTGCAAGTATTTTGGCAGGACTTTTATGGGGTGTTATTCCGGCGTATTTTAAGGCAAAATTTGATACGAACGAAACTCTCTTTACCCTTATGATGAACTATGTTGCCATGCAGCTAGTTTCCTTTTGCATCGTGTTTTGGGAGAATCCAAAGGATTCCAATACCGTAGGTATTATAAACCAAGTTACTCACTCAGGATGGCTGCCGGAAATCTTTGGACAAAAATATATGCTGAATGTACTGATAGTTTTGGCGCTGACTATTGCTATGTATGTTTACCTAAAATACAGTAAGCATGGCTATGAAATCTCGGTTGTGGGTGAAAGTCAGAATACAGCCAGATACATCGGGATCAATGTTAAAAAAGTAATTATAAGAACTATGGCGCTTTCCGGTGCACTTTGCGGTATAGCAGGATTTTTGCTGGTAGCAGGTACAGACCATACAATCAACACAGGTACTGTGGGAGGTATGGGATTTACCGCTATTATGGTATCATGGCTGGCGAAATTTAATCCGATTTTGATGGCAGTGGCTTCCTTCCTTATCGTATTTTTGGAAAGAGGAGCAGGAGAAATTGCCACTGCATTCCAACTAAATGAAAGTGTATCTGATATTCTGACGGGTATAATTCTGTTCTTTATCATTGGCTGTGAATTTTTTGTGCGGTACAAAGTTGTGTTCCGCTCTAAGCATAAGGAGGTATAAAGTATGTTTGCAACGATTATAAATAAAGCAATAGTACAGGGTATCCCTCTTTTGTTTGGTTCAACAGGTGAAATAATCACGGAAAAATCCGGAAATTTAAATCTGGGTATTCCGGGAATAATGTATATGGGCGGTAGTGCGGGAGTTATAGGCGCTTACCTTTACGAACGAGCTGTGGAGACTCCGCATCCGTTTTGGTGCATAGTAATTCCGTTGCTTTGCTCTCTTTTGGGCTCGGCACTCCTTGCCTTTGTGTATAGCTTCCTTACCATTACTCTAAGAGCAAATCAAAACGTTACTGGACTTGCGCTTACTACATTCGGTGTTGGATTCGGAGACTTTTTTGGCGGATCGCTAACAAAAATCTTCGGTAATGGCGGTAATCTGTCAGTTAAAACTACGGCGGACTATTTTAAGACTACTCTGCCTTTTGCGGATGATCTGGGAGCTTTTGGTACAATATTCCTAAACTACGGATTTTTAGCATACCTTGCCATAATTATCGCAATAGTAGCGTCATGGTTTTTGAAAAAGACCAGAATGGGACTGCATCTTCGTGCAGTAGGTGAAAATCCGGCAACTGCTGATGCAGCAGGAATAAATGTTACAAGATATAAGTACTTTGCTACCGTTATAGGCGGTGCCATAGCAGGTCTTGGCGGTTTGTATTTTATCATGGACTACACTGGCGGATCATGGACAAATGGTGGATTCGGTGACAGAGGATGGCTAGCTATTGCACTTGTTATATTTGCTCTTTGGAAGCCAAACGTGAGCATTTTGGGTTCGATAGTTTTTGGTGGACTTTATATAGCATATTCCTATATTTCCGGTTTATCCAGAAGTGCCCTTGCAATATTTAATATGCTGCCTTATATAGTTACCATAGTTGTGCTTATAATCACAAGCGCAAGGAATAAAAAGGAAAATAGACCTCCGGAAAGTCTTGGACTTGCGTACTTCCGTGAGGAAAGATAGAAGGAAGAAAATAATGCTTAATACAGATATTTTAATCATAGGAGCTGGTCCTGCGGGAATATTTACCGCAATTGAAATGCTCCGAAAGGGAACAAAACAGAAAATCGTAATAGTGGAAAAGGGACAAAGCATAGAAAAAAGGCATTGTCCAAAGGCGAAAACGCAAAAATGCGTAAATTGTAAGCCGTATTGTCATATCACTACGGGCTTTTCCGGAGCAGGAGCGTTTTCGGACGGAAAACTGTCACTATCTTCAGATGTAGGCGGAAATCTGCCCATGCTGATTGGTGATGACTTGGCGCAGGAAACCATTAACTACACCGACAAAATCTATCTGGAATTTGGCGCAGATACTAAGATTGAGGGTGTTTCAAATAGTGATGACGTTAAGGAAATCAGGAAAAATGCTATTCAGGCAGGACTTAAACTGGTAGATTGTCCAATACGTCACTTGGGTACCGAAAAAGCGCAGGATATATATCTTGCCATAGAAAAGCACCTGATTGCAAACGGAGTGGAAATCATGTTTGGGTACGAGTGTACCAACCTTGTCTTAGAGGATGATGTGTGCAAAGGCGCATATATCACAAATGGCAAGGAAGCTGTGGAGATTCATGCAGATCACACCATAGTGGCAACCGGCAGAAGAGGTGCAGAGTGGCTGGAGCATATTTGTGCAGAGCATAATATAGCTCACGAGCCGGGAACCGTGGATATCGGTGTTCGTGTAGAAGTGAGAAATGAGGTAATGGAAAAAATCAATGAAGTTTTGTACGAATCAAAGCTGATTGGTTGGCCGGAACCATTTAAAAACAAGGTAAGAACATTCTGCCAAAATCCGGGAGGATTTGTAAGTCAGGAAAATTACGATAACGACCTAGCCGTAGTTAACGGTCATTCCTACAAAGAGAAAAAGTCGGACAATACCAATGTGGCTATTTTGTGTTCCCACAATTTTTCCACACCGTTTAATCAGCCTATTGCCTATGCTCAAAAAATAGGCGAACTAACAAATATGTTGGCAAATGGTCAGATATTGGTGCAAAGATTTGGAGATATTTTGGACGGAAAGCGTACGTGGCCAAAGGAGCTTGCCCAAAGTAATGTAAAGCCAACTCTTCCGGATGCTGTTGCAGGTGATATTACTGCCGCTATGCCATACCGTGCCATGATGAATATTATCAATTTTATAAAGGCGGTAGATCATGTCGTTCCGGGATTTGCCTCTTACGAAACCTTATTGTATTCTCCTGAGTTGAAGTTCTATTCAAACAGGGTAAAGATGGATGCAGATTTTAATACAAGTATAAAAGGTCTTCACTGCTTAGGCGATTCCAGCGGCTGGACAAGAGGCCTTATGATGGCGTCCGTCATGGGAGTATTGATGGGACGAAAACTAATCGAACAAGAGCAGGGATGTTAAAATCGCCCATAACGAATTCAGGGAACCCTCGGAGTACCAATGTACGCCGTCGGGTTCCCTTTATCCGTTCTGAACAATTTTTCCAATCCCTGCAAGCGGAAAAGTGGAATTGTAGTGCAAAGCAAGATTACTGTTTGTTGTTCGTTTTACATCATAGAGTTTATCCTCTCTTGCGTTCTGGACTATCTTTCCAATCCCTGCAAGCGGAAAAGTGGAATTATAGTGCAAAGCAAGATTACTGCTTGTTGTGCGTTTTACATCATCGAGTTTATCTTCTCTTGCGTTCTGGACTATCTTTCCAATCCCTGCAAGCGGAAAGATGGAATTGTAGTGCAAAGCAAGATTACTGTTTGTTGTTCGTTTTACATCATCGAGTTTATCTTTTCTTGCGTTCTGGACAGTTTTTGCATCCGCATTTAGTTTCTATTGGCAAATATGTGCAGTCCCGTTGTGGTGTTATACCCGTACATAATCTGGGTACCCTCATAATTCTGCACATGGTACAGCTGAATCTCTGCACCTGATGCGGCAAAACGCATTGGTGATGTCCAAGTTTCACCGTTATTTTGGGAGGTTATATATCGCACATATCCGCCGGACTTCCACATCACATAAATCGTTTCATTAGAGTGCATCAATGCCGGCATTTCCATTCGGGAATCGTAGATTATTTCCTTTTTATCAACATACAGCCGGTTTTCGTGGGTGGTAAGGAGAATGCTCTCTCCGTTTACATCATAAACCGACACATTTTCGCCAAATGGACAGACGGTAGAATATCCTTGCGGTTTTTCGTCCGAAAGCGGTGTAGAGCAAATGCCGCCTTCTTTTAATGTATAATATACCGAACCGTTATGAATCCAGAAATGGGAATTGGCAAGACTACACACCTTATGAGGCTGTGCCTTGTCGCCTAATATGCAGTGAAAAAGAAGTATCTCATCCTTGTATTCTGCCGAGCATAATATATTCAGCCTGCCGGAAACGGTGTAAAGTTGCATCCTGATGGGATTAAGCTTGGCGTTGAACTTTGTAAGAATGTGGGTTTTCCACTTATTCTTGTTCCTTTGGGCATAGGTAAGATTATTGCTATTGTCGGCATATATCATATGCACCATTCCGGAAGCATCAGGATATGCCCAAAAGCTACTCTTGGCATTTTCTGCAACACATTCCGAATTAGACCATAGCCCGTCGGAACCCTTTTGTCGCATAAAGATGCCACTTCCCGATTGAGAAAAATAGTGCTGGGACATATCAAAAAGTAGTAGGTTAAACATAAAGAATCCCTCCTATAAAAATATTTATATGATTTGAAAAAATTGTGTATAACAATTATTTTTTGGGAAATAATACTTATAACCTCACAAAATACATTACCCCCGGAAAGATTGCCGTACAAGCCTTTGGGTTTTGCGGCTCTTTTCTTGTGTAGTTTTATAAAAAGCCGGTACGAACCCGAGCTAATGCGAATGGATACATACTGTTAAGTAAACTGAATCTGTGCAAAGGAATACATCCGGTTACAAAACCTGAATACGTGCAAAAGAATATATCCGGTTACAAAACCGGAATCCGTGCAAAAGAATACATACAGCCACAAAACTGTGACTACGCCGGAGAATACATACTGTTACAGAAGCTGCCGCAGGATTTACCTATTACAAGGCAAGATGACAAGTCCTGAATAATCGCATCAAAAATAATTAAAAAATTAGAAGATATTGGAGTTTTTTTCACCGATTTACTTGATATTGTTGTGCAAAAGTTGTATAATAGAATGGACTAATTGTGATTACTAAACGGAGGAAATTCTGATGGATAATAAAAAACTGGCAGAGCTGTTATTTGCGCATATCACCAAAAGCGGTGAGGACTTTATAATTAAGTATCCAAAAAGGAACTTGCCGGAAGGTGCCAAGGTTACAAGATTTGCACCTAGTCCTACCGGATTTTTGCACATTGGTGGGCTTTTTGCTGCATTCGTATCTGAACGAGCTGCAAGAAAAACCGATGGTGTATTCTTTTTGAGAATCGAGGATACAGACAAGAAAAGAGAAGTGGAAAACGGAGTTACCGGTATTGTGCAAGGATTGCAGAATTTTGGTATCAGAATAGATGAAGGTATGCTGACCGAAACAGAATCATTGGGAGATTACGGTCCATATACCCAAAGCCAAAGAAAGGAAATCTACCAGACATTCTGTAAGGAACTGGTGGAAAAAGGATATGCCTACCCTTGCTTCTGTACTGCGGAGGAGCTGGACGAAATCCGTAAAAAGCAGGAAGAGAACAAGCTGAATCCGGGTTACTACGGTGAATTTGCAAAATGTCGTGACCTAACCTACGAGGAAATAGAGGAAAAAGTAAAGGCTGGTATGCCTTATGTTTTAAGACTGAAATCACCTGGCAGTCCGGACGCGAGAATCAAGTTCTGTGACGAAATCAAAGGCGAAATCGAGATGCCGGAAAACATTCAGGATATCGTACTTTTAAAAACAGACGGAATACCAACATATCACTTTGCCCATGCAATAGATGATCATATCATGGGTACAACCGACGTTATCAGAGGTGATGAGTGGATATCCTCAGCGCCTATTCATCTTCAGCTATTTGATATTTTAGGCTTTGAAAAGCCAAGGTTTGCGCACATTTCTCCAATCATGAAGGAGGATGAGGAAACCGGCGGAAAGAGAAAGCTTTCAAAAAGAAAGGACCCTGAGGCAGCAGTTACCTACTACCACGAGGTAGGTTATCCTAAGGAAGCTGTGCTTGAGTATCTTTTAACTATTGCCAACTCCAACTACGAAGAATGGAGAATGGCAAATCCTGATGCGGACAGTGATGATTTTGACTTCAAGCTGTCTAATATGAGTAAAGCAGGAGCACTGTTTGACCTGATGAAGCTGAACGATATCAGTAAGAATTACATCAGCACACTTACCAAGGAAGATGTGTACGAAAGAACACTTGATTGGGCGGAAGCTTTTTGCCCAGAGTTTGCAAATCTTCTAAAGGAGAAAAAGGACTATGCTGTGCGTATTTTCGGTATAGAAAGAGGAAACGAAAAGCCGAGAAAGGACATAGCAAAATGGCAAGATACCGTAAGTTACACCAAGTACTTCTTTGAAGTACCAACCCAGTATGAATGGCCGGAGAACCTGTCAAATGCTGATATGACAGAGATTTTAAATACTTACAAGGACGTATATTCCAAGGATGAAACTGCAGAGGAATGGTTCCCGAAGGTGAGAGATATGGCAGAGAGTCTGGGATATGCAAAGGCTCCTAAAATGTACAAAAAGGATCCTGATTCCTTTAAGGGCCATGTTGGAGATGTGGCATCTGTTATCCGTGTTGCGGTAACAGGCAGAAAAAATACTCCGGACCTATATGAGATTATAAATACTCTGGGATATGACGAATTTTTAGCGAGAATAGATAAAGCTATCGAACTTTTGAAATAAAAGGAGCAAGTGAAATATGGAAGAACTAAGCAAGAATTTTATAGAAGAAGCTATCGAAAAAGACCTTGCAGACGGTGTGTATACTAAGGTGCAGACACGTTTTCCGCCTGAGCCAAACGGCTATTTGCACATAGGCCATGCAAAGGCTATATGTATCGATTTCGGCAATGCCATTAAGTACAACGGCACCTGTAATCTAAGACTTGACGACACAAATCCTTCCAAGGAGGATGTGGAGTATGTGGATGCCATTATGGAGGACATTAAATGGCTGGGATTTAAGTGGGACAAGGTGCTTTACGCATCAGACTACTTTGACGATATATACGAATGTGCCATAAAGCTTATCAAAATGGGAAAAGCCTATGTGGATGACCTGACTGCTGATGAAATCAGGGAATACCGTGGAACTTTTGAACAGCCGGGTAAGGAAAGCCCATATAGGAACAGACCTGTGGAAGAGAATCTGGAGCTTTTTGACAGAATGACCAAGGGCGAATTTGAAAACGGTGCAAGAGTGCTTCGTGCAAAAATAGACATGGCTTCTCCAAACCTGAATATGCGAGATCCTATCATTTACCGAATAATGCACCAAGCCCATCACAGAACAGGGGATAAGTGGTGCGTTTACCCAATGTACGATTTTGCTCATCCTATTTCCGATACAGTGGAAGGAGTAACTCACTCACTATGCTCCTTGGAGTTTGAAGATCACAGACCTCTTTATGACTGGTTCTTAAAAGAGCTTGGTTTTGAAACTCCGTCAAGACAGATTGAGTTTGCGAGAATGAACCTAAACTACACTCTTACCAGTAAGAGAAAGTGTCTAAAGCTTGTTAATGACGGTATAGTATCAGGCTGGGATGATCCTAGAATGGGAACTCTTTGCGGTATGAGAAGAAGAGGATATACAGCCGCTGCTATTCGAGATTTTTGCGAAAGAATCGGCGTAGCAAAGGCGAACAGTGTTATAGATTTTTCACTTTTGGAATTTTGTGTTCGTGAGGATCTTAACGAAAATGCTCCTCGTGCAATGGCGGTATTAAGACCGGTAAAATTAGTGATAGATAACTATCCTGATGGACAGGTGGAAAACATCGAGGTAGAAATAAATCCACAAAAGCCGGAGCTTGGCAAGAGATGTGTAGAATTTTCAAAGAATTTGTGGATAGAAGCAGACGACTTTATGGAGGAAGCTCCAAAGAAGTACTTCCGTCTTGCCATAGGTCAGGAAGTTCGTCTAAAGAGCGCATACTATGTAACCGCAACGTCCTGCGTTAAGGATGCGGAAGGAAACGTAACCGAAATCCATTGTACCTACGATCCTGAAACAAAGGGCGGAGATTCGCCGGATGGAAGAAAGGTAAAGGGTACTATCCATTGGGTATCGGCAGATCATGCTGTGGACGCTACCGTAAATCTGTACGAAAGATTGTTTAACGTAGAAAATCCGTCAGACGAAAGCAAGGTAGGTAGCTTTGTAGAAAACCTTAATCCGGATTCTGTGGAAACTTTAAAGGGCTGTAAGCTTGAAAGTAATTTAAAGGATATTAAACCGGGAGACAGCTTCCAATTCCTAAGACTTGGATATTTCTGCGTTGATAAGGATTCAAAGGAAGGCGATATCATTATAAACAGAACAGTTGCCTTAAAGGACAGCTGGGCAAAGGTGAATAAATAATTATTAAAAACAGGTGAAGAATATGAATTTTGAAAAATATTATACTAACCGTGCCAAACCGTTAAAGGCATCGGGAATAAGAGAAATGTTCAAATTGATGGCAGACCCTGCTGTTATATCCTTAGCAGGAGGTGCACCGGATCCTGCGCTGTTCCCTAATGAAGAGCTTGGAAAAATTGCGGAGGAAGTGCTTAGAGAAAACGGTACAAAGGCACTTGCCTACGGCACAACAGACGGATACGCACCTTTAAAAGAGGCTCTTTTGGAAAGAGCAAGGAAAGTAGGAGCCGTGGCAGAAGGCGACAAGATAATAGTCACCACAGGCGGTCAGCAAGGACTTGACCTTATTGCAAGAGTTGTGGTAGAGGATAACGAGGATATTGTGGTGGAAGCACCTAGCTTTGTAGGAACACTCAATTCACTAAGAAGTGTGCGTGCCAACCTTATCGGAGTGGATATGGATGAGGATGGCATGAATATGGATAAGCTGGAGGATGTGCTGAAAACTAAAAATGTAAAGCTAATCTATACTATTCCAAATTTCCAGAATCCTACCGGTATTACCATGTCTTTAGAAAAGAGAAAGAAGATGCTGGATCTTGCGGAAAAATACGACTGCCTGATTATGGAGGACAATCCTTACGGAGATTTGAGATTTGCAGGAGAACCTATTGCCACAATCAAGTCTTTAGACAAAACCGGAAGAGTGCTTTATGTAAGCTCACTTTCTAAGATTTTGGCACCGGGACTTAGAATAGGTTACATAGTTGCATCAGGAGAGGTTATAGACAAAATCGAGATTATGAAGCAGGTTAATGACGTTCATACTCCATGCCTTACCCAGATGATTGCAACAGAATTTTTGAAAAAATACGATGTTGAAGCACATATAAAAAAGGCTTGTGATGTTTATGGAAGAAAGTGTGCATTCATGCTGTCCTGCATGGAAAAGTACTTCCCTAAATCTGTCACATGGACAAAGCCTCAGGGTGGTTTGTTTATTCTTGTTACCTGTCCGGAGAGCATTAACGCCGAGGAGCTTTCCATGGAGGCGGTAAAGAACTACAAGGTGGCATTTGTGCCAAGCAGTAATTTTGCCACCGATATGAGTAAGAAAACCTGCTCATTCCGTCTTAACTACTCTATGATGCCGGAGGAAAAGATAGAGGAAGGTATCAAGGCTATTGGAGCTATGCTAAAAGAAAAACTAGGTGAATAACGGAAAGGACTGTCACAATGGAGGATAAGAAAATAATATTTTCGGGGGTTCAGCCTTCGGGAAATATCACACTGGGAAACTATCTGGGAGCTATAAAAAACTGGGTAGGTTTTCAGGATGAGTATAACTGCATATATGCAATGATGGATATGCACGCCATTACAGTGCGTCAGGATCCTGCTGAACTGAGAAAAAGAACTCTGGATCTTCTAAAGATATACATTGCCTGCGGAATTGATCCGGAAAAGAGTCTTTTGTTCATCCAATCTCAGGTGCCACAGCACGCGCAGTTGGCATGGGCGCTTAATTGCTACACATATATGGGCGAGCTTTCCAGAATGACTCAGTTTAAGGATAAGAGTGCAAAACATGCAGATAATATAAATGCAGGGCTTTTTACATACCCTGTTTTGATGGCAGCGGATATCCTGCTGTATCAGGCAGACCTTGTGCCGGTTGGTAAAGATCAGATGCAGCATATAGAGCTTACCCGAGATATTGCCCAAAGATTCAATGCGGTATATCAAGGCGAAGGCAAGCCTATCTTCAAGGTACCGGAAGGATTTATGCCAAAAGCAGGAGCAAAGGTAATGAGCCTTGCCGAGCCTACCAAAAAGATGTCAAAGTCGGACGAAAATCCGAAAGCATACATCTCTATGCTAGACGATATTAACGTAATTGCAAAGAAGATAAAGTCCGCTGTTACCGATTCTGAAGGAGTGATTGAATACCGTCCTGAGGATGAAGCAAAGGCAGGTATCAATAACCTGCTAACTATAATGTCAGCTGTTACAAAGAGGGATATAGAAGCTATTGCAGCGGAATATCAGGGAAAAGGCTACGGTGATTTCAAGGCGGATGTGGCTGAAGCTGTGGTAGAGGAGATACGTCCTATCCGTGCTAAGTATGATGAGCTGTCAAAGGATAAACAGTACCTTATAGACATTTGCGAAAAAGGTGCCGAAAGGGCATCAGCTATCGCAGGCAGAACGGTAGATAAGGTGTATAAAAAGATAGGTTTTGTTCTGTAATGGAATTGTGGCGTAGCTAGGTAAAGCTTCGCCTGACAGGAGATAATTATGAGTACAAAAGAAATAATCTTTATGGCATTGACTTTTTTGGTGGCTTTTTCCTTCACATTTGCTTCGGTACCTATTGTGCACAGGCTTGCTTTTAAGATAGGCGCAATAGACGTACCAAGGGATGCAAGACGTATGCACAAAAAGCCGATACCAAGACTGGGAGGTCTTGCCATTATTTTCGGATTTGCCGTTGCTCTTGCCTGCTTCGGGCAGATGACAAGGTCACTGGCTGCTATTTTATGCGGCGCTGTGATTATAGCGGTAATGGGAGTTGTAGATGACTGTAAAAACTTGGGTGCCAAACTGAAGTTTGGCATACAGATATTGGCGGCACTGGTTGTTATAATGGGTGGAAATCTGCGTATTACCGTTATGACCAATCCTAATATTTTCTCGGATAATCCTTATGTGGTGTTTCCTTGGTGGCTGTCGATTATCGTCAGCGTTATATGGATAGTGTTTATCACAAACGCAGTTAACTTTATCGATGGATTGGATGGCTTGGCGGCAGGAGTTTCTGCTATAATGTCAGTCAGCCTTGTGTTTATTGCAATCAGAATCGGTGAGTATTCCGTGGCGATTGTTGGTCTTGCTCTGATGGGAGCTTGCTTTGGATTTTTGCCCTTTAACTTCAATCCGGCAAAGATATTTATGGGAGATACCGGATCTACGTTTTTAGGGTTTATGCTGGCCACCTTGTCTATTCAAGGCGTATTTAAAAGTTATGCCATCATTTCCTTTGCAGTTCCGCTTTTGATATTGGGGCTTCCGCTGTTTGATGCGGTATTTGCTATGATAAGACGTATTTACAGAGGTCAAAGTCCTATGGCGGCGGACAGAGGCCACTTGCATCACAGATTGATAGATATGGGATTTTCCCAAAAGCAGACTGTGTTTATTCTGTATGCTATAAGCGGTGTACTGGGAATTACTGCGGTGCTTTTGGCGGAAAACGGCCCATTGAGAGCGTTGATTCTGATGATTGCGGTAATAATTTTCATCCTAATAAACGGTATGATGTCCAAAAACAATTCTCAGGATGAAGGAGAAGAATAAAGATGACGGAGCTGTAGCAAAATGATTTTTGATACAGCTCCACTATATTTACAGTTTTCTGTTATTCAAGAAGTTTTTGTTTATTAAAACGGCTCGAATGAAGGACTTTTATGCTTTGTGCGGTCTGTGTATTTTGCTACACCCTCGTTTTTTTATGTAGAAACTTACTACTTTTATGCCGCAAGTCAGTAAAGGTCTGCGTGAGAAAGTAATCCGCGAAAGGGACAGTGACGGTAGTGAATTTTGTAGGTGATATGCCGTCACTTTTTAAATTTATGTAAAGTTTTTGTAAAAAACCAAGGTTATCATGTTGACAAGAATTTGTTTTGTGGTATGATAATGTTATAAATTGTCTATTTTTGGAGGAAAAAATGGAAAAAGGGATACATAAAGTGTTTTTACATAACGAGGATGTGCCGGTGGATGTGGATAAGATTTTCCATCCAAGGGGTCAGTTTAAGGAATTTATGATGATGTACTCTAGTGCTATCAAGGAGATTCGCACAAAGTTTGAAATACTAAATGACGACCTTTCGGTAACGTATAACAGAAACCCTATCGAAATGATAAAAAGCCGTATAAAAACGCCGGACAGTATAGTTAGGAAAATGAGCCGAAAGGGTCTGGAAATTACCATGAATTCTCTAATTTACAACATAGAGGATGTGGCAGGAGTGAGAGTAATTTGCTCGTTTATAGACGACATATATGAAGTGGCGAATATGCTGGTTTCGCAGGATGATGTGACCTTGATAAGTGTCAAGGACTACATAAAAAATCCTAAACCAAACGGATACAGGAGCTACCATATGATAGTAGAAATACCTGTGTTTTTTGCCAGTCGCAGGCAAAATATAAAGGTTGAGGTTCAGCTTAGAACCATAGCTATGGACTTTTGGGCAAGCTTGGAGCATGGCATGAAGTACAAAAGAGAAATTGAAGGCTCGGAGACAATAGTGGCACAGCTAAAGGACTGTGCGGAGAGAATAAGCGAAATTGACCAAAGAATGCAGGAAATAAATTACAGCATTGCAGAAATGGAGAAATAATTTAAAAGGGGTTGCAGTAAAATGAATTGCATTTTGCTACAGCCCCACTATTACTTAGGGTGGAAGGAAAATAGTGCAGTCTGTGCATTTTTCTGCACCCTTTTTTTACTTATGATAGCTTTCCTTGGCATTTATTTTAAATCCACGGTAGATCTGCTCCAATAGCACTACTCGCATAAGCTGATGGGGAAGTGTCATTTTCCCGAAGCTCAGTCGGAAATTGCCCATATTCTTTACGGCATCACTCATTCCAAGTGAGCCACCGATTATAAAAGTTATTCTGCCGCTTTCCATGGATGCAGAGCCTATCTTTTCGGCAAGCTCCGGAGAGGAAAGCTCCTTTCCTTCTATGCAAAGTGGTATTATATATCCGGTTTTTGGGAGCTTGGCAAGGAGCAATTCTCCTTCCTTTTCCAGTATTTGCTCGCATTCTTTTTGGGATGCGTTGTCAGGAATTTTGATATCTTTTACCTCCACTATTTCAAGCTTGCAAAAGCGGGAAAGCCGCTTGGCATATTCGGCAATTGCGTCTTTGAAAAAGTCTTCTTTTATTTTACCTACGCATAGTATTGTTACATTCATCTGAATTTTGTCACCTCGTATCTTGATGCTACTGTAAGAGCAAGGTCGGATTTTAGATCAACACCGTTTTCGGTCAGCATTTTGGCTGTGGCGTAAAATGCCGATCTGGGGGTGTTGTTTTCATTTGAAAGATGCCCCAGCATCAGGTGCTTTGTGCCTGTTTTTGCCAACTCTAAGGCAGTTTCTGCCGCTGAGTTGTTTGAAAGATGCCCGTAGTCGCTTAAAATGCGCTTTTTAAGGATCATAGGGTACTTACCGTTTTTTAGCATATCTATATCATGATTTGACTCCAAAAGAACAGCAAGGCTTCCCTTTAGATGGGACATTATATAGTCATTCATTTTCCCGATGTCGGTTGCCACCGATACTTTTATGTTGTTGTAAAAGATGTTGTATGCAACAGGATTTGCGGCATCGTGAGGTATGGAAAATGGCGTAATGCCAATGTCACCTATTTCAAAATCAAGATCAGGAGAGATGTATTTGATGTTTTTTTCATGGAGGTTACCAATTTCCATTTGCTGGTGAGTTTTTAAAGTGGCATACACTGGTATGGAATACTTTCGGGATGCCACGCCAATCCCTTTTGTGTGGTCCGAATGCTCGTGGGTAACAAGGATGCCGTCTATTCCGCAAGGATCTACTCCAAGGCAGGAAAGAGCCTGTTCCATTTTTTTGCAGGAAAGACCGCAATCTACCAAAATCGTGGTATTTTTATGTGAAACAAGGGTACAGTTTCCCGATGACCCACTAACAATTGATAAAAACATACTTTTTTCTCCCATAAAGAAAGGGGCTTGTTTTGAAAAGCCCCTAATTTGTATTATTCAAATACTGTAATTCTGTGAATATCTCCGCCCAAGGAGGCAAATTTCTCTTCAAAATTTTCATAACCACGGTCGATGTGGTGAATATCTGTAATTTCTGTGGTACCGTCTGCCATAAGACCTGCTATAATCATGGCAGCGCCACCTCTTAGGTCGGTAGCGCGTACAGATGTTCCCATAAGTTTTGGTACACCGTTTATAATAGCAAGCTTACCTTCTACCGTAATATCGGCACCCATTCTTTTTAGCTCCCCGACATATCGGAAACGGTCATCCCAAACTCCTTCACGGGCTTTGCTTGTGCCGGGCACTGTGGAAAGATATGTAACAAGCTGAGGTTGCATATCGGTAGGATAACCCGGATACGGTAATGCTATAAAGCTTATCTTTTTAAGCTTTTTGCCTTCTTCGTAGAATACTCTTATGCTGTCATCCCTTTCCTCTATGGAAATTCCGGATTCTATCAGCTTGGCACTGATTGACTCTAAGTGTCTTGGTATTACGTTATTTAATGTGACGTCACCTCTTGTGGCAGCAGCTGCCAGCATAAAGGTTCCAGCTTCTATCTGGTCGGGGATGATGGTATGAGTTCCGCCATGTAATGACTTAACTCCTGTTATTTTGATGGTGTCGGTACCTGCACCACGAATCTTTGCACCCATTGCGTTAAGGAAATGGGCAAGGTCAACTATATGTGGTTCTTTTGCCGCGTTTTCCAGTATGGAAACACCTTCGGCAAGCACAGCACAAAGCATAACATTTACGGTAGCACCAACCGATGTTACATCGAAGTACACATGAGCACCTGTAAGCTTTTCGGCAGAGGCAGTAACCTTGCCGTAGGAACAATCACATTCGGCACCTAATGCTTCAAAGCCTTTTATATGTTGGTCTATCGGGCGTGTGCCAAAGTCGCATCCGCCGGGAGCAGACACAACGCATTTTGAAAATCTGCCCAAAAGAGCTCCCATAAGGTACGACGAACCACGCATTTTGCGAGTCATATCACCGTCCGGAGAGAAAGATTTTACGTTGGTGCAGTCAATATCTACTGTGTTTTTGTCCACAGTTTCTATAACAGCACCCAGGCTTCTTAGTATATTCAAAAACAGCTTGACATCCTTGATATCAGGAAGGTTTTCAAGCCGACATTTATCTTTTACCAAAAGACAGGCAGGAATTATAGCAACGGCAGCATTTTTAGCTCCGCTGATGTCTATCGAGCCTTCAAGACGATTTCCGCCTCTGATAATAATTTTTTCCACGAATTCACGCTCCTAAAACGAATTATCCAATGGGTAAAACAGTAAATATTGCACGCATTTTTGCACTATTTTAACATATCTATAACATTATAACATATAATAAGTAAAAATGCAAAACATTTATTAAAGGTTCGCATGAAAAAACAGAGGAACGCTTTTGCTCCTCTGTCAAGTTCATAAAATCAAACTGCGCGTGTAACCTTTCCGGAACGCAAGCAACGAGTACAAATATTGATTGACTTTGTATTGCCGTTAACGACAGCTCTAATTCTTCTGATATTAGGCTTCCAGGTTCTGTTTGATCTTCTGTGTGAGTGGCTGACTTTAATACCAAAAGTTACGCCCTTGCCGCAAATATCACATTTTGCCATTGTACAAACACCTCCTATTTCTAAAAACGATTATCAAAACAAGAGTATTCTACCACAGATTTTGGCAGAATGCAAGTACTTTTTGAAAAAAAGTTGATTAAAATTTAATATTGCCTGTGTAAATGACGAAAAACAGCGTTTTTTTATGAAAACACATTGAAATAAGCTTTGGTTTGGTGTATAATACAAAATGTATTATTGTGTCAAGACGGAGGTTTTAGTGATGAGTGATTCAGGATTTACTATACATCTTACAAAAGTAATTGAGGAATTTTCATTGGAGAAGGTGTATTCCTCATCGGATATTGACGAAATTTTGATAGACACGTCTGATGTGAACAGACCGGCTTTGCAGATAGCAGGCTACTATGACTACTACGATTCCAGTAGATTGCAGATTTTAGGAAAGGTAGAAGTAACATATCTGCAACAGTTTGCAAGGGAAAAACGGTACGAGCTTTTGGATAAGCTGTTCCAAAGGAGATTCCCTGCTATTATCATCACCAGAAATATGCAGGTGTTACCGGAAATGCTGGAGCTTGCTGAAAAGTATGACCTTACCATTTTGCGAAGTGAGGAGATAACCTCAAGCCTTATGAGCGCTATAATCAGCTATCTGAATGTACAGATTGCACCAAGACGTACCAGACATGGCGTTTTGGTCGAAGTATACGGTGAAGGTGTGCTTATAATGGGCGAAAGCGGAGTAGGTAAAAGCGAAACCGCTATCGAGCTTTTGAAAAGAGGTCACAGATTGGTAGCGGATGATGCGGTGGAAATTAAGCGAGTTTCCTCAAGAACACTGGTTGGCTCATCTCCTGCTATTATAAGGCACTTTGTGGAGCTGAGAGGTATAGGCATAATAGACGTTAAGGAAATCTTTGGTATGGGTGCCGTTAAAGACACAGAGAGTATAGACATGATTATCCATCTGGAGCCTTGGGTGGAAGGTAAGCAGTATGACAGACTGGGTATGCTGGATGAATACACAAACATTATGGGAATAAATATTCCCAGTCTTACCATACCGGTAAAGCCTGGCAGAAACCTTGCCATTATTATCGAAGTTGCTTCTATGAATAACCGCCAGAAAAGAATGGGATATAATGCCGCAGTGGAACTTAACAATCGTCTTATGAAGGAAATGCAGGCAGGACTTGGTGAATAAAAGTGACCTTTTTAAAGGAGAATTATGAATATAGTTTATAATGAATTGATGAAGAATCATACTTCCTTCAAAATTGGTGGACCATGCGATGAGTTTGCACAGGTAACCAGTGAAGAGGAAGTAGCAGAGCTTATAGAATATGCAAAATCAAAGGGCATACCCTATACTGTTATGGGTAATGGTTCAAACCTGCTTGTATCGGACAAGGGAATAAGAGGATTGGTTATAAAGCTTGCCAAAGGTTTTGAAAAGGCGGAAGTTTCCGGAAACAGTATAATCTGCCAAAGCGGAATACTCCTTTCAAAGCTTTCTAATTTTGCACTAAAAAACAACCTTTCCGGATTGGAATTTGCTTCGGGAATACCGGGCACGCTAGGTGGTGCAATCTATATGAATGCAGGTGCATACGGCGGTGAGATGAAGGACGTAGTGCGTGAAGTTACCTACCTTGAAAATGGTGAGATAAAGACTTCTTCCCAATGTGATTTCGGATACAGACACAGTATTTTTACCGATTCTGATGCCATAATTTTGTCTGCACGTCTGGAGCTTTGTAAGGGAGAATATGACGTTATAAAAGCACGAATGGAGGAGCTTTCTGCCAAAAGAAACGAAAAACAGCCTCTTAGTATGCCAAGTGCCGGAAGCACTTTTAAAAGACCGGAAGGATACTTTGCAGGCAAACTGATAGAAGATGCCGGACTTAGAGGATTTTCCATAGGTGGAGCGATGGTTTCAGAGAAGCATTGCGGCTTTGTGGTTAATTGCGGAAATGCCACCTGCAGTGACGTGGTGGAATTGATTCATCATGTGCAGAAGGTTGTATATGATAAATTTGGAGTGAAGCTGGAACCTGAGGTTAAGATTTTGGGAGAAGTGTAACGATAGAATGGTGAAAATACGGATGTAACGGGAGAGAAATGGTTCGAAAAATAGTTGTTTTTATTAAAAATGGGATTTTTTAAAACTAAGAACATC
>SVKH01000011.1 GCA_015068545.1 Oscillospiraceae bacterium | reverse complement strand
ATTTGAGCTTTTAAAGTTTTTGGCAATGCAACCGGATAAAATTTTCTCCCGTGAAAATCTTCTTGAAAACGTATGGGGATACGAGTATTACGGCGATGTGAGAACTGTTGACGTAACTGTAAGACGACTACGCGAAAAAATTGAAGATGATCCTAGTATGCCAAGATATATTATTACAAAACGAGGCGTAGGCTACTATTTCAATAAGGCATGAGGAATATGTTCAAAAGTATTCAGACCAAAATCATTACAATTTTTATACTAACTATCCTATCCATAATCATTGTAATAGGCACATTTATGACAGGAAACATAGTAAAATTCTACAATAATGAATTTATTGTAATGATGGAGAAAGTATTTACATCAGAACTGGTTACAGAACTCGAAAAATCCGCACAAACCGGTGGAAAAGACGGAGTATGGAGTATAGTCAGTTCTTATGTAGGGCCTCTTGGCATAGATACATACCGATTTATCAGCGTTCTTGATGCAAAAACTGGCGATGTTTTGGTATCATCCGACCAGACTCTTGCAAATCATCTGGAAAAAAGTGATAATATAATAACAGCAATGACCGGCAAGACCGGAAACATCATAAACACCGAACTTTCTTATATGGACTACGCTTTGCCGATTTTTGTCAATAGCGTACCTTCATATATTGTATATGTACATGATAACAAAAACGAGCTTGATTCTGTTACCGAAAATGTTCTGTTCATTTTGGTAGAAGCATTGGTATTTTCGATTATTATAGTTTTGGTACTTGGATATTTTTTCAGCAGAACTATTACAAAGCCTATCAGAAACCTTACAGAAAGTGCCGAAAAAATCGCAAGCGGTGAATTTGATGTAGTGAGCAAGGTTAATTCCAATGACGAAATCAGCATTTTGTCAAACACATTCAACTATATGTCCTCCGCTCTTCATGACACCATTAACGAGGTTAACTCAGAAAAAAATAAGGTTGAAACTATACTTAGCAATATGACAGACGGTATACTTGCCTTCAACCCATCAGGACAGCTTATTCATATAAACCCAAAAGCAAAAAAAATTATAAACAGGACATACTATGACGATATCAGCTTTGACGCATTCTTTAAAGAAATAGATGCTGATATAAACATAGGCAGCCTGTTATATATGAAGCAGGAAGGCCCGACCGAAAGACAGGTGACAATAGGTGATAGAATCATCACATTAAATTTTGTACCATTTAATATAGAAAACAAAATTGGTGGTATTCTAGTTGTCATGCACGACATAACAAACCAGCAAAAGTTGGAGTTATCTCGACGTGAATTCGTTGCTAATGTATCCCACGAGCTTAGAACTCCACTAACGACGGTTAAATCTTATGCTGAAACACTTATGGATATGCCGGATGCCGGCGAGGAAATCTCGAATAAGTTTTTAAGTGTCATTGCACAGGAAGCTGACAGAATGACCAGAATAGTAAAGGATTTGCTTACATTGTCAAGACTTGACGAGGGCCAGTACGAAGTTAAACCTTTTGAAAGAATAGAGCTATCTTCCCTTCTGCAGAATATTAGCGAAAGAATGTTCTTCCCAGCAAAGGAAAAGCATCAGACTCTCACCTATCACGGTCCTGAGTCACCAATTTATATTATTACCGACCGAGATAAACTAGAACAAGTAATAATAAATATAATATCAAACGCCATAAAATATACACCGGAAAAAGGAATTATAGATGTATATTGCGGCTCACTATACAAGGATGCTTTTATAAAAGTCAGAGATAACGGCATCGGTATTCCAGAGGAAAATCTACCTAGAATATTCGAAAGATTCTACCGTGTAGACAAGGCACGTTCACGCGAAACAGGCGGCACAGGTCTTGGACTTGCCATAGCTAAACAGATAATGGAAAGGCTTGGCGGTAGTATCAATATAAAAAGCAAATACAAAGAAGGTACAGAAGTAATACTTTCTCTGCCTTTATAAATGTTATGGGATTTTAAATCTGTCGTAATAGCTTTGTAACACAAGTATGATATAATATTTTTATAATATAGTATATTAGAATCAATTTATATCTCTAGGAAAGGATGTTTACAGTGAAAAAAAGGCTTATTTCTTTAATACTTGCCTTACTTTGTGCAGTGTCTGTACCTTGCGTATCCTATGCTAAGTACGATAGCACTATACCTGTTTATGCACAAGGTAATTCGTCAAATTTAATATATATAAAGAGACCACAGTCTCATTCAGCTTCCACTTCCGACAAAACATACACAATTTCTGCCGTTGGAACTAAAGGTACCAAAGTGAAAATATTTAGAGAATCTGACGGAGTTGGACAACTGATAAAATCTGAAAAAGAAATAGGTGCAAGTGGGCTTTATAGTACTGTGGTTGACCTTACTCAGGACGTTAACTCCTTTATAGTTTATGCTGAAAAAGGCGGCACAGACCAAGTAGTTAAGATACAAATATCCAAAGTTAAACAAAGTACAGTAGACAAACTAAAAAACCTTACCGTTAACATATTGAACTTCATTAAATAAAGAGGTTACTTATGAAGAAAGAGCATTTTAAAAATGTTATTTTAATCACTTTGATTATTACTAACTTTATGCTGTCACAAAGAATATTTGCAGATAAAAAATTATGGCTTTTTGGCTATAATTTTTTTTCTAATATAGGATATACTCAAAAGAACGATGACCTATATACCACTCTTAACCTTGATGTTCCCGAAAAAATATTTGTGAATACCGGATATCAGTCCAGCAGATTCTGTTATCTGCGTGCACACGACAACTTTGAGAAAATTTACTCCGGAATAGAATCAGCTATACTCAAAGCATTCTCATCACCAGAGAAAAACATTGCACCTGTATCTGAGGATATGTGGTACTCTGTTCTGACAGGAAAGTCTTTTTACATAGTATTTGGCGGAGAATACTCTTCCCAATTATATGCAAATTTACTGGGTGTAACCAATACAGGTCTGAATATTCCCGCATTTTCCCACATTGCAATAAGCGAAGAAGGTAATTTTTATATAAAAGATAATAAGAATAACACTTACTTTCGGGTAAACTCTGTATCAAATGAGATTAAGACGATGATTGAACAGATTACCACAGAGAATGAAAATGTTGAATCGGTTATAAATTACTCCTATGAGCTTAATTTTGACAAAGCATTTAGCGATCAAAAAACATTCATCGCTCCTTTAGTTGCAGTTTACCCTTCCCCTTTAAATTCCAGTACTTTATGGTCAGAGAATCCGCTAATTAAAGGGGAAGAAATAAACTACTCTTTAATTGAAAAAATATTGTCGGCTTTTTCAATAAATCCAAATACAGTACGACGTTATACCGAAGCGGACGGAACACTTGTATTTGTGGAAAACAACGGTATTTTGCGTATTTCTACTGATGGAACTTTAAATTTTACAGCAAACGATACCGGCATTAAGCTTCCAAGTGGAAAATCTGCGCTTGTTTCACTTTCCCAATTCATAGACACAATTAATTCCGCGTATTCCGGAAGAAATGAAATGACTATAACATCAAGCGCAAACACAGAAAGCACAGATTACAGTTTTGATTACATAATCCAAGGGCTACCGGTAAAATTCAAAGATAAAAATGCGGTAAACGCTAAGGTGTCTGGCGGTTACCTTAAAGAATACACTCACATATTACGAAAATACACCCCTACAAACAATTATATAATCACACCTACATTTATAGAGTCATTGGACCAGACAATCTTGTCATATCAAGATTCTATGAAGGAAATACATATAATGAAGATGTATCCTGCATATAATGACTCTATGATCCCCGGCGAAATAATTCAAGATTGGCATATAGAGATTAACGACATAATAGCACAGTAAAAGGAGGAGCTTTATGAATTGGAGCAGAGCAAAAACTATACTTATATTCCTTTTTCTTTGTACTGCAATTTTTCAGTTTACCGTGCTATCCACGTCAGACAAAAAAGCAAATAAGATTTCTACTGATATTATAACATCAACAGTAGAGATACTAAAAGCCAATAATATAACGGTTAATGAAAAGCTAATACCAAGCAAAAACTACTCCCTACCGCTTGCTACTGCAGATAATGCCATTACGGACTATAATGAATTTGCAAAATTTGTTTTAGGAGAAAGTATAACCCCAAATGAAAATAATGAATTTACTTCAGCATTAGGGTTTATCAGATTCTATGCCAACAGATTTAATTATACTCCATCAGAAACTAATTTTCTCTTATTAAAAGCAGATTCTCTTTCCAAAGATTGTGAAGAATATTTAAATACTCTTGGTTTGGACACATCCGATTCTAGCGAAAATCAATCAAAAACAGGTAACCAAACAGAAATAATTCTTACAAACACAGTCGATGGATATCCTATTTTTAATTCACAAATTAAAGTAACCGTCAATGACGGTAAGCTTACAAATTCACAAGGAACATGGTTTAACGTTGTGGACAAAGACAGTCCGGTAAAACTAAAAAGCATTACTTCTGTGCTAATTGACTTGCTAAAAGAAAATATACAAAAACCAGCGACGATAGCTGATATAAAGCTAGGCTACACCATTCCGGAAAGTAACGTATTTCAAAAAAGTGTTATACTTATTCCTGTATGGCAAATTACGCTTGAGGACGGAAACAAAATAACAATAGATGCAAGAAGTCCGCAGTAATAAAGATTAAACACCACATGATGTGTGCCCTACAACATTAGGGGAAAACAATACATCATTGGTGTTTTTTTATGTAACAGTTATTTTATATTATGTAGTTGCAGCGAAAATACACTATTTAAGCAGAAGCTAGATACAATTATAATAAAAAATACCTTGTCGGAATAATCCCGACAAGGTATTTTTATTAATACATTAGCACTTAAAGATGTAAAGAAATTATTTATCTTCCTTAATCTTAGCTTGAGCAGCAGCCAAACGAGCAATCGGCACTCTGAATGGAGAACATGATACATAGTCAAGACCAATCTTGTGACAGAATTCTACTGAAACAGGGTCTCCACCATGCTCACCACAGATACCAATGTGAAGCTCTGGACGAACCGGCTTACCTAGCTTGATAGCTGTTTCCATAAGCTTACCAACACCAGTTTGGTCTAGCTTAGCAAATGGATCGTTTTCGAAAATCTTTGTATCATAGTAAGCATCAAGGAACTTACCAGCATCGTCTCTTGAGAAACCGTATGTCATCTGTGTAAGGTCGTTTGTACCGAAGCAGAAGAATTCAGCTTCTTTCGCGATATCATCAGCTGTGATACAAGCACGAGGAATTTCGATCATTGTACCTACTTCATAAGACATATCAACGCCAGCAGCAGCTATTTCTGCATCAGCAGCAGCTACTACAACTTCCTTAACAAACTTAAGCTCTTTAATGTCACCAACAAGTGGGATCATAATTTCAGGCTTGATGTTCCAATCTGCATGAGCCTTCTTTACGTTGATAGCTGCACGGATAACAGCTCTTGTTTGCATTTTAGCAATTTCAGGATATGTTACTGCAAGACGGCAACCACGGTGACCCATCATTGGGTTGAACTCGTGAAGTGAGTTGATGATAGCCTTAATGTCTTCTACAGTCTTACCCTTTGCCTTAGCAAGAGCGGCAATGTCAGCATCTTCTGTTGGAACAAATTCATGTAGAGGAGGATCCAAGAATCTGATTGTAACAGGGTTACCTTCAAGAGCTTCATAAAGAGCTTCAAAGTCACCTTGTTGCATTGGAAGAATCTTATCAAGAGCAGCTTCTCTTTCTTCTACTGTATCTGAACAAATCATTTCTCTGAATGCAGCGATTCTGTCAGCTTCAAAGAACATATGCTCTGTACGGCAAAGACCGATACCTTCTGCACCAAGTTCTCTAGCCTTCTTAGCATCTGCAGGAGTATCTGCATTTGTTCTAACCTTAAGTGTTCTGAATTCGTCAGCCCAATCCATGATTCTGCCAAATTCGCCTGCGATTTCAGCATCAACTGTAGGAATGATACCGTCATAGATGTTACCTGTTGAACCGTCGATTGAGATATAATCTCCCTCGTTATATGTCTTTCCACCCAATGTGAACTTCTTGTTTTCTTCATCCATGTTGATTTCGCCACAACCGGATACACAGCAAGTACCCATACCACGAGCAACAACGGCTGCGTGAGATGTCATACCACCACGAACTGTCAAGATACCTTGAGATGCCTTCATACCTGTGATATCTTCTGGTGATGTTTCAAGACGAACAAGAACTACCTTTTCGCCTCTAGCGTTCCATGTTTCTGCGTCTTCTGCTGTAAATACAACCTTACCGCAAGCAGCACCAGGAGATGCACCAAGACCTCTACCTGCAGGAGTAGCAGCCTTAAGAGCCTTAGCATCAAATTGTGGGTGAAGAAGTGTATCAAGGTTTCTAGGATCGATCATAGCAACAGCTTGCTTCTTATCGATCATGCCCTCGTCAACAAGGTCACAAGCGATCTTAAGAGCAGCCTTTGCTGTTCTCTTACCATTTCTTGTTTGAAGCATGTATAGCTTCTTGTTTTCAATGGTAAATTCCATATCTTGCATATCTCTGTAGTGATCTTCTAGAATAGCACAAACTTTTTCAAATTCTGCAAAAGCTTCTGGGAACTTATCTGCCATTTGAGAAATAGGCATTGGTGTACGAACGCCGGCAACAACGTCTTCACCTTGAGCGTTTACAAGGAATTCTCCCATAAGTCCCTTGTCACCTGTAGCAGGGTCACGTGTGAATGCAACACCTGTACCACAGTCATCACCCATGTTACCGAAAGCCATCATCTGTACGTTAACAGCTGTACCCCATGAATATGGAATATCGTTGTCACGACGGTATACGTTAGCTCTTGGGTTATCCCATGAACGGAATACGGCTTCAACTGCACCCATAAGCTGTTCTTTTGGATCTGATGGGAAATCTTTACCAATCTTATTCTTGTACTCAGCCTTGAACTGACCAGCAAGAACCTTTAGATCCTCAGCTGTAAGCTCGATATCCTGAGTAACACCCTTTGCTTCCTTCATTTCGTCGATAAGTTGTTCAAAATACTTCTTACCAACTTCCATAACTACGTCAGAATACATCTGAATGAATCTTCTGTAGCAGTCCCAAGCCCAACGATCGTTGCCTGACTTAGTAGCCATAGCTTCAACAACGTCTTCGTTAAGACCAAGGTTTAGTATTGTATCCATCATACCAGGCATTGATGCTCTAGCACCTGAACGAACAGAAACAAGAAGTGGATTTTCTTTATCTCCAAATTTCTTTCCACAGATTTCTTCCATCTTAACGATGTATTCCATGATTTCAGCCTGAATATCATCATTGATCTTTCTACCGTCTTCATAGTACTGTGTACATGCCTCTGTTGTAACTGTGAAGCCCTGTGGTACCGGAAGACCGATTTTGGTCATTTCTGCAAGGTTTGCGCCTTTTCCACCAAGAAGCTCTCTCATGGACGCATCGCCTTCTTTGAATAAGTAAACGAATTTTTTACTCATTGGTTAAATCCTCCTATGTTTTTATTTGAGCATAGTATGCCCAGGTTTCTAACCTAACTATTCTATTATACCACAAATCTGGAAAATGTCTACATTATTTTTAAACTTTGTTGAAATTTTCCATATTTTTTTATTTTACTGCCACTTTTGTAGCGAAAAATGTTGTATGTAACTGATTTTGACACAAAAAAAGCCGCATAAGGCACGAATCAGATCGTAACAAACTGCAGCTTTTATCTATTTGAAATATAGTTGGCAAAAATACTATATAAATTTATCACACAAAGCTTATTTATCCTTTGGGTTAACGATATCACGCCAGTCTAGGTCACCTCTTTCAAGACCGTGGATAAGAACTTCGGCAGTAGCCAGATTAGTTGCTATCGGAATATTATGGGTGTCGCAAAGCTTAATCAATATACCCACATCAGGCTCAAACAACTCAGGAGACACAGGATCGCGAAAAAACAACACAAGGTCAATTTCATTATAAGCAACTCTTGCACCAATCTGCTGATCTCCTCCCTGAGAACCGGACAAAAATCTGTATACATTCATCCCTGTATTCTCTGCTATAGCCTTGCCTGTATTCTCTGTTGCAAACAGTGAGTGCTGTTGAAGAATTCCTTTGTAGGCTATACAAAACTGAACCATAAGCTCTTTTTTCTTATCATGTGCTATAAAGGCTATATTCATCCTAGCTCCCCCTCTAATCAAAATGTCTGGAACATTATATCACAATTTCACTTACTTGTAAAGAATAAAATTGAAAAATTATGGTAACAATTCACTAATAATTCCGGAATTCTGGTACTGATTAGGATCTGTCGGTTCTTCCGATTCGCCACCAATTCCAAAATATTCGTCAAATATGTCCCTCGCTACATACGCTGCATTTGCACCACGATAGCCATGTTCTATAACAACACAAACCGCAATTTCCGGTTTTTCAAAAGGTGCAAAAGCCACAAAAAGAGCGTTATTTGATACGTTTTTGCTAATCTGCGCAGTACCCGTTTTACCGCCAATGGATACAGGATAATCATGGAAAATTGCACTAGCCGAGCCTTCGTCAGTAACACCGAGCATTCCTGCCTTCACAGCCGCCAGATTTTCCTCCGAAATATCCAAAACTCCTGAAACAACCGGCTTATTTTCATATACCAAACTGCCATTAGTTGTGGAATGAATGCTTTTTATAATTCTTGTACGGTATCTGGTACCTCCATTTGCAATAGTTGCTGTATAATTTGCAAGACCAATCGGAGTGACCGAGGTAAAAGACTGGCCGATTGCAGTTTGTATTACGTCACCTGGCACCCATCGTTGATCATCAGGATCAGCGAAAAGAGTCTTTTTGTACTCAGGTCCGGATACATTACCGGATACCTCCTCTAAAAGCTCTATTCCCGTTTTTTCACCAAGACCTACATCCTTTGCAAATTTATCAATTGCATCAATTCCAACTCTTCTTCCGGTTTCGTAAAAGAAGCAGTTGCAGGAATTCTTTATAGCGTCACTTACATTTATCAAATCATGTGTTTTTCGCTGTTCTGCCCAAATCCAGCACTTTGGCTGATAATCCTGATAATAAGTGTAAACACCATCACACGGAATCTTTTCATTAACACCAATCGCGCCTGCTGAAAGCGCCGCCATAGCTGTCAAAGGCTTGAAGGTAGATCCCGGAGTATATGTTCCGCTCACTGCCCTGTTCCACAGAGGTTTTGCAGGATCTTGTAAAAGCATATTGTAATCGCTATTAAAAGTCTGAGGATTATAAGTAGGATAAGTGGCAAGAGCCAAAGTATCGCCGGTCTTTACATCAATCACAACTGCCGCACCGGCGTCTGCTTCTGCACCACGTTTTTCTTTATCTTTACCGTCTTCCGCAATCTGGGCAATATGGCGAGCTAATGATTCCTCTGCTACTTTTTGCAAATCATAATCTATCGTAGTAACAACATAATTCCCCGGAACTGCATCTATTTCATTTTCCATACCTATAAGATCTGCGTCAGCTCCATGGTAAACATTTTTGCTGCCATCTATACCCTTTAGATATTCTTCACATATCTTCTCAATACCTTGCTTTCCCACAAGGTCGTTCATTTTATAGCCTTTTTCTGAAAGTTCCTCATACTCTTCCTGATAGATTTTGCCAACTCTGCCTAGAATGTGCGCTGCTACTGTTCCGCAAGGATACTCACGAAGGAACTCCTCGGTAACAGCAACACCTGGAAACTGATCCTGATTTTCTTTAATTTTTGAAATAATCACCGAAGATATATCCGCAGACAAATGATACGGTGTTGTTCGTGAAAAACCTGATATGTTCATATCATAACGGATGCCTGTCACCTTACGACGATCTTTTTCTGAAAAATCATCAGGGACTTCGTAGGCTTTTCGGTATGATTCAACAACTTCCTCTGCTGTCATTCCGGAAGATACTGTCTTCCTCTCGGAAAACCATTTTTCCAGTTCCTCTCCTTGTATAGTAAAACTGTATGGAGCTTCCATGGAAACCGGTAAGGAATCCTCATAGTACCCACCTTCCGATTCAAGAATACTAAAAAGCTTCAAAAGCATAATATTCAGCTCAACATCGCTGAGATCTGTTTTTTGAAGCTTGATAGAATAGCCTTTTCTATTAGTAACTAAAACCTTTCCATTTCTGTCTGTAATCTCCCCTCTTGGAGCTTCTACAGTAATATTCGCCGATATTCTTTGATTTGAAAGATTCTTATAGCCCATGCCGTTAATAATCTGCATATCATAAAGACGCCAGATAAGAGCAATAAGCATAGCTATAACAATAACCTTAATTACAAAAAATCGTCTTTGTGACAAGTTGGCTATCTCCTTTCGTAAAAGACTTTACTTATTGGTTTATAAAAGATTGCAGAAATAATCATATTATACAGAGCAGTTGGTAAAATGATGTTTACAAGACTACTCCAAAACGCACCTGCTCCAATATGAATAATATTGAACAGAAAATACACGCATTCTGCAAATACGGTCATAACAAATGTGTTTATCATCAAGAATAAAAAACGGGAGCTTAAAATACTATCGCAAAAAAGCACTGTTTCCACGGCTGTCACAGCGTAAACAAATGTATATGTACCAAAGCTACGTCCGGACAAAGTATCTGATAAAAGTCCCACAAGAAGACCAAAAACCAGGGCTTTTTCCGGATTTTTCTCATTCATAGCACCAAGGATCACAAAGCAAAAAGACAGCATAGGAACTGCAGCTCCTACTGCTATGTACTTTGCAAATGTCATTTCGCATATCGCTATTAAAATTGATAAAATAATATACTTAGCAGTACGCCCCATTATCTATCCTCATTCCTCGATTTCTTCTCCGTATCTGATAACAAGAACCTCATACAAAGCGGAAAAATCCACAAAAGGCTCAATTATTCCGTATTCAAGATTTCCTGCAGAGTCTGATATGATTTCCGTCACCTTACCCACCGGCAAATCTGACGGATACAATCCGCCAAGTCCAGATGACAGCAATATATCACCCTTTATAAGGTTTTTATCATTAGATAGATATTCAAGCTTGCAAAATCTATCTACAGAAAGGCTGGCATCTCCGCTGACAACTCCAATATCACCTGTTCTTGACAGCTTAACTCCAACAGAATTTGCTACGTCAATAATAGTAGAAACCTTTGCCCAGTTATTACCAACACTTATAACCTTGCCTGCAAGTCCAAGAGGTGTAATAACAATATCGTTTACGCCTATACCCGCATTTGTACCCTTGTCCAGCATAACTGTGTCATACCAACTATCCGGCTCATAGGAAACCACTCTTGCACTAATTGTATCAAGTTCGGGTTTTCCTTCTTTTAGGTCAAGCAACTCTTTAAGCCTTTTATTTTCTTCTATATAGTCTTCTCTGGTTTTATTTGTCACCTTTAAAGTTGTAATTTCACTTTCTAGCTGCTCTATTTTTTTCTCGTACTCATTAGCCCTTGACATATGCACAAAAAATTCCCGAACCGGAATCACAACTCGTGAAACATATGAATTTACAGGACTAAAAACAGTGTATATGGCCCTTTGCAACGGATTATTACCGCCTATTACAGCCAAAATAACTGCTAGCACAAATACAACTATTAAAGTTAATTTCAAAAACCTACTTTTAATTAATTTCATTATCTACTCCTTGCAATAGGCGAACGCATAAGTATGTCTTCATTATCCATAGCTCCTGCTGCACCCATAACAACACAATCAAGAGGATTTTCCGCAATCTTAACCGGAACACCTATGGCGTTTTCTATAACCTTATCAAGTCCTCTGATTAAGGCTCCACCTCCTGTTAAAACGATGCCATTTTCTAATATATCAGCGGTCAATTCTGCCGGAGTTATCTCCAGAGTATCACGAATTTCTTCTATTAGGGATATAATATTGTCGCTAATTGCTTCGCGCACCTCCATAGATGAAATTTTGATATTTTTAGGGAGTCCTGTTACCACATCTCGGCCTCTGACCTCGTAAAATCCCTCATTAGAATATGGCATGGCAGAGCCTAGCTCTATTTTAATTTCCTCTGCTGTTTTATCTCCAATTGTAAGATTATACTTTCTTTTAACATACTGAGTAATAGCAGCGTCAAGTGCACATCCTGCCATACGCATCGACTTCGCCGCAACCACTCCTCCAAGGGAAACTATGGCTGCTTCGCAAGTTCCGCCACCAATATCACAAATCATGCTTCCCTGAGGCTTTAATACATCCAATCCTGCACCGATTGCAGCCGCCATTGGCTCCTCCAAAAGGATAACAGACTTCGCTCCAGCAAGCATAGTTGCTTGCAAAACTGCTCTCTTTTCAACATCGGTAATACCAGCAGGTACACACACCGTAACATTCGGTTTAAAGAAAGAACCTCTTTTTCCCAAAGCTCTGTACAATAACCTTTTCATCATGGCTTCGGTAATTTCAAAATCTGCAATAACACCATCACGAACAGGTCGGATGGCAAGTATATTCTCAGGAGTTCTTCCCATCATTTCATCTGCTTCATTTCCAACAGCAAGAACCTTTTTATTATACTTATCAATAGCTACAACAGAAGGTTCACGAACAACAATTCCCTTTCCCTTTATATGAACTAATGTATTGGCGGTTCCCAGGTCTATACAAACCTCTTTGCCAAAATCAAAAGATTTAAACTTCATCAAAATTCTCCTTTACAGAACATCAAAATCAAACTCTTTTTTTAAGATATCACAGAGCTTGGACACAGGAAGACCAACCACATTATAATAGTCTCCTATAATTTTTTCTACTAAAATTGAACCCTTGCCTTGGATGCCGTATGCCCCTGCCTTATCTTTTGGCTCACCGGATTTTACATAAGCTGTTATAATTTCATCTGACAGTTCCTTAAAAACAACCTTAGTTTCCACACTGGCGCATACACTGAACATATCTCTTTTTCGGGTTACACATATGCCGGTAAAAACGCTGTGACTCTTTCCGGATAACATTTTAAGCATCCTTACGGCATCTTCATCATTCTTTGGTTTTCCAAGGATTTCTCCATCACAATACACCACAGTATCTGCTGAAATTATAAGACAGTCACCTACATCCAGCTTTGCAGCTTCACTTGCCTTTAAAAGGGCAAGCTCCTGCACATATAGATTAACAGGAATTGACTTGTCCACTATATTCTCGTCTGCATCACAAATAGCGATATCAAAGCTGAGCCCTATATTTTCAAGTATTTCTCTGCGTCTTGGAGACGCAGATGCTAAAACTATTTTCTTCATATCTTTTCCTTTTTATGCTTGCACAAACACGAATTTAATCCACACCACGATAAAAATGTCCTCTTGTAAAAGTATTCTCTGTGCCGACCTTCCCAGGTAAGTTTTCAAGCATTTTTTTGTATTCCGTTATTATTGTACCACATTTCTCGGTATTTTCAACTGTAAATATCAATCTTAGTGCATTTATTTTCAATTTATTTACAATTTCGGGTTTATCTGCCATATAAATAGGCTTTGAATTGAGAATCTCTGCCACACATCCTTCATTACATTTAACAGGAAACTCCTCATCCATTCTATCTTTCAAATAATGCTTACACTCATGATTCTGGCATTTCCCCAAAGCTTTTAATGGACAATTTTCCACCGCCATTAAAGGAAGCCTGCCATAGACAATCACCTCGCAGCCTTTGCTGATTGGAGAAAGCTCGTTAATATTTAGCTCCGGTGACACAGTAACCCTTTTTAAATTATTATAAAATACAACCGACTCACTATTGGTAATATTTAGTCTGAAATCACCATAGCATTCCTTTTTATCATCATATTGACCGATATTCGAGATAAGCACTGCCTGAGTCTCCGGCTTTTCATATCTGCGATCGTCACGATGGATTGGAGGAAGTTTTGCTATTATTTTTACATTTTCAAACTCTTTATATAGTCTATTTGCAAGAGGAGTATCGGCATAAATTTCGACAATACCATTCTCTATTGCAGTTTTTGCCTGCTGATATGTGCTGACTTGGCATACAAGCTTAGGAATATCTGTTTTCCTGTCTATCGGTGACGGAATATAATCAGTGGCTATTTCTTCTCTTCTGAAGCATTTTGCCTCAGCCATACCGTCACTAAGCTTTCTCCTTACATTGTTCACTTCGGATATAGGCAAGGTAATTCCTTCATCAATATCTATCTCTACTCCCAGTGAATAAAAAGGAGTTTGTCCTAGCTTTTCAAGCTGCTCTTTTAGTCTGTCAACTGAAAGTGGCTTATTTTCGGCAATTTGAGAAGAAATCTCTCCCGATATCTCAAAGTAGTTTCCTGATTCTTCCCAACAAGACAGTCTAAGCGGCTCATTTTTCTTTAAAGAAGCTGCAATATAAATTCCACTCTTTCTCAAATTACAATTCACGTTTGAATGCTGCTTTACCCAGTCTGAAAATTTATTTTCACTAACATTTGCAGGGTTTTTATAAGTCATCATGTTTCTACCAAGTTTTTCGGTAAAGTATCCATCAGTAAAGCCACTTCGGTTAAAAGCATCCAAAAGCTCATCTATATCGCTTTTTTGTACAACTCTCGGATTATCGAGATACTTTCGGTATATACCACAAACAGCAGAAACATATTCCTTGCGTTTAAGCCTTCCTTCTATCTTGATAGAGTCTACACCAATTTTTTCAAGATCAGCCAAATGCTCTAGCATACAAAGATCCTTCGGACTTAGAAGATAACCTTTTTCTTCATCAAGACTATATGGCAATCTGCATGGCTGAGCACACATTCCCCTGTTACCGCTTCTTCCGCCTATAATACTACTCATAAGACATTGACCGGAATAGCACATACATATTGCACCATGGGCAAATACTTCGATTTCTGCATTTACACTTTTGCATATGCATTCTATTTGTTTCATAGAAAGCTCTCTTGCAAGCACAATGCGCTCAAAACCCATTTCTTCCAGTTTCTTTGCAGCAGCAACACTAGACACAGTCATTTGGGTACTTGCATGAAGCGGAAGATCGGGATATAGCTCCCTGATTTTCGACGCCATGCCAATATCCTGAATAATCACGGCATCCACAACTCTATATAACTTACCAATGTACTCCAAAAATGACTGAACTTCTTTTTCTTTAATAAGAATATTTGCGGCAACGTGAAGCTTAACATTACGAATGTGACAATAATCTGCTGCCTTTGTGATTTCGTCTATGGAAAAATTATTAGCGTTTCTTCTTGCAGAAAACTGGCTTCCTCCGATATATACCGCATCTGCTCCGCTTTGAACAGCAGCAACTAATGCTTCAAATGAGCCTGCCGGCGCTAACAATTCCATAACCTCACATCCTTTTAGTCACAAAATACCAATTATATTATATAACATTTGAAAAAAAAATCAACCTTTTTCTTATTAATCACACAAAAAAAGCCCGAAACAGTTTCCTGCTTCGGTCATGCAAAAGCAATTCAGATGCAACAATGCCAAAGACACACTCGTAAAAAGGTGGTAGCGACAGCGAGCCGTCGTGAGTGCGACTGCATTCGAACAGGTACGCCAAGCGTGCCTTTTTACGAAAAAGGAGCAGCAATGGAGGATATGAAAAATGACCACTTACAAAGTGGTCATTTTGATTGCAGCGAAGTTTGCTGCGACGTGGCAACTTAGAGCAATATAGATACATCTGTGCCGAAGGCACACCATCGTAAAAAGGTGGTAGCGACAGCGAGCCGTCGTGAGTGCGTTTACAAACGAACAGGAGAGCCGAGCGTGCTTTTTTACGAAAAAGGAGGAACAGTGAAGCAGGTGACTGATTTTTTTCACAAAAAAAATCGGAACAAGCGTAACTTGTTCCGACGTGAAAGAGCCGAATGGTTTAGATGACAATGTTTTTTGCTAAATTTTGCAACAAGTTGCAAAGCGAAATTATTTATGGTATCCTCTTTTACGAAGCAAATCTAATATCACATCAGGATTATCACATGTAATCAACTCTGCTCCGTTTGCAATTGCAAGTTCAACACCTTCTTCATCCTTCACCCCTGCACCAGCCCATGTTTGTATACCATATTTTTTCTTCATATCATCAAATTCAGGTTTTGTTGCAATGTAAGTATCTTCTCCAAACATACATACACAATATCCGTAGGAATATGGATCAATTGCACACTTTCCCATATGTCGGATTGGATAATATACATGCTGTTTATATTTGTTCCCGTATTTTTTATATATGTACTCGTGAAGCGTACCACTCCAGGTATTGATTACACATCTGTCAGAATATCCATATCTGTCTATGATGTCTAAAACCCGATCACATACGCTATATGATACTTCTTCGCTTCCGTCAACCGGGTACTCCTTCAGTTCAATATCCAGAGTCATTTCAGGCAAATCCTTTATAAGCTCCATAAATTCTATAAATGTTGGGATTCTGCACCCGATAAATTCTTCACCTTTTTTTACACCTGCATCTAAGGCTTTTAACTCCTTAAGTGTCATTTCCCGCACCTTGCCACTTCCATTGGTAGTTCGGTCAACACTACCATCATGCATAAGGACAAGCTCGCCATCCTTTGTTATACGGATATCGGTTTCAAGTTGGTCACAACCCAACTCAATCGCTGCTCTAAAAGCTTCTATTGTATTTTCAGGGAATTTTTTTGACCAGCCGCGATGTGCCGCAACATAAATATTTTTTGCGCTTTGTTTCCAATAGTTAATCATTTTATCTCCACCATACTTTCTGTAATTAGTCTAAAATTGCGTCTTGTTCTCTAAGAATTGTCTGCAGCTGTTCAATATTGACGTTTTCCGGTGTACAATTGTCGGTTACAGCCAATCCAGCAGCAACGCCCGCCGCCTGTCCCATAGCCATTGCACAAGGCATACAACGGAGTCCGCCTGCTGCCTGCGACTCACAGGATATTGTTTTTCCTGCAACAATTAAATTATCACATCCATCAGGAATAAGGCTTCTGTAAGGGATATAATACCTTTCTGCAACTTCAATTTTGAAATTACCCGATTCCTTATCGCTTCTGGGATGAACATCCATTCCATAGCCATAAGTTGCTATACGGTCGTTAAATTTTGTTCCGTTTGTAACATCGCCAACCGTAATTTTGTATTTTCCTGCAATATGACGACTTTCGCGTACACCAAGAACAGGTGCAACCTGTGTAATTTCTGCTTTTTCAAAACCTCGCGTTTTATCGCGAAGAACTCTATATGCATCCAAAACCTGCTTTCTCGCTTTTATATGTGCATTTGTCATACTTTCTGAATTGGTTGCATCTACATCAAACACACGATAGTGATTAACCTTGTATCTTCCTTCTTGAGGGGTTCTGTAAGCTTTAACGGGTATTTCGGGGCGTTTAACGTAGCCTTCATCCTCTACACCACTTACCTCAAAGAACAGAGTAGCAGGCTGTGGCATGCCGCTTTCTTCTTCACCTTTATATGTATATACACCCGCGGCTGCTGCCACATCTGCAGTTCCCGTACAATCGATATAAACATCAGCATCAACTGCAACAAGTCCCTCGAGTGCCGAAAGAACAACCTTCTGTATTTTACCATTTTTGCAGATACAGTCTACAAAACGAGTGTACAGCATGACACTAACACCTGCGTCCTGTGTCATTTTGTCAAGGACAATCTGTAGTGCGAATGAATTAAATGCAGTGACATGTCTGTGGTATCTTCCGATCAAGGATGTATGAATACTTGGCGAATCGAGTTCTTCCGGTTTACATACTGCGTTGTACTCCGCGAGTTTTTCAACTATTCTTCTGAAAAGTCCACCAACTACCGGAGTGTCGCCCTCACGGTCATAGCAAGTCATAAAAGGACCTACCAAACCCGATGTTGCCATACCGCCAAGCATTCCCGTTGTTTCAACCAATAATACACTTTTTTTTGACTCCGCAGCTCCTATGGCAGCACATACACCCGCAGGTCCGCCACCCAAAACAACTACATCAAAATGTCCATAATACGGTATTTCCTTAGTGAATGGTATGCTTTTTTTCATAATTGTGCCTCCTTTATAAATGTAAATTCCTTCCATGGGATATTTACTTCTTTCTTTTCTGACAATATCTCATCAATATGCAAAAGCAATGGGAAATCTTCTTTTTTTAATATTCCTTTTCCAATATTCGTTTTCACTGCCCGTGCAACCCTTTCCGCAACAACTAAAGATTCTAAAGTTACCCCGTTTAATTCCGTCTTAGCTTCGTCAATATTAAGCCCCTTACCAAGGAGAATTCCAACAAGTCTCGTTCTTCCGCCATAAACCGTAACATAAAGGTCTCCAACGCCGACACATAGATTATCAAGTGTCAAAGCGTTCTGGAACTGCAGTAGTTTATACATTTCTTTTGTTGCCTGACCAAACACTG
>SVKH01000010.1 GCA_015068545.1 Oscillospiraceae bacterium | reverse complement strand
TGAAAAACCGGTGTTTGTACCGTACCGTGGACGGTAGTAAATTCACCTCGACGGGCTAAGCCGTTAGTGTGTAATATTTTAAACATAATTTATCTCCTATTTTATAGATAATAACAGTTTCGGACATTTTTTCACCTGTAATTATCTTATAAACATCGCATCGTTAATGTTTACGGTTTATCAGTAGCTTTTCATTTTTCCTTATTACTTTGATAAAATCACTGAATGAACATTGCATCGCCAAAGCTGAAGAATCTGTATTTTTCCTTTACAGCTTCTTCGTAAGCTGCTAGGACGTTTTCTCTGCCTGCAAGGGCACTAACTAGCATGATTAAAGTGGATTCCGGCAAATGGAAATTAGTAATCAGTGCATCTATAACATGGAATTCCTTTCCTGGGTAGATAAATATGTCTGTCCAACCGGTTTCTTCCTTTAGTACAGGATTTTTGGCACCCACAGTTTCCAGTGTACGCGTGGCTGTTGTGCCCACTGATATAACACGTCCGCCGTTTTTCTTGGTTTCATTAACTAGTTGAGCAGTTTCATCAGGCAGAACGTAAAATTCTGAGTGCATTTTGTGTTCCAAAATATCATCAGCCTTCACAGGACGAAATGTTCCAAGTCCTACATGAAGAGTTACATACCCGATTTTTACGCCCTTTTCTTTGATTTTTGATAGAAGCTCATCGGTAAAGTGCAGTCCTGCTGTTGGTGCCGCCGCAGAGCCGGAATTTTTTGCATAAACTGTCTGGTATCTATCTTTATCCTCTAGTTTTTTTGTAATGTAATGGGGAAGAGGCATCTCGCCCAGTTTATCCAGTATCTCTTCAAAAACTCCATCGTAGTGAAATTTTACCAGTCTATTTCCATCGTTGATGACTTCAAGTACTTCTGCAACAAGTTCACCATTGCCGAAAACAAATCTCGCACCGGGTTTCGCTTTTCTGCCGGGTTTTAGTATAACTTCCCATTCGTCAAGCTTGTGCTTATGCAGAAGCAGAAATTCTATATGACCGCCCGAACCTTCCTTTACTCCGTAAAGACGTGCAGGAATAACCTTTGTATCGTTTAGTATTAGACAGTCTCCGGGGTTTAGCATATCCACAATGTCGTAAAAATGCTTGTGCTGAGTTTCGCCAGTGTTTTTATCAAGGCACATAAGCCTAGAAGTAGTACGGTCCTTTAAAGGCTCCTGAGCTATCAATTCAGGGGGTAAGTCGTAGTAAAAATCTTGCCGTTTCATTGTGTGTTCCTTTCCGTTATTATAAAGCAAGGGAATGTAGTCTTTTTGTTTAATTTACGGGAGCTTTGTTCATATTCATCACGTCCTGCAAGGTAAGATCTGAGCTTAGCGGTAGTTGTGATGAAGCTCCGGCGCTTGCCAGATTTGGATTCAGGCGTAGCTTCGGCAGTGAGTTTATAATTCCTATTGCAATACCGTAGGCAATTTTTTCCTGATAATCATCTGATATTAGCAGGTTAAATTCCTCGGGGTTATTGAAAAATCCTGTTTCGATAAGAGCTGCCGGCATAGGACTTTTTCGCACTACACGGTAGTTCGCTGTTTTAACACCTCTGTTTCTTGCTCCGGTGGCTGTAATTACGTTTTGTAATACTTCCTTTGCGAAAGCTTCGCTGGTTAGAGTGTAATTATCGTTGTTATTTTCCAGACTATAATAGATTTCTATGCCGTTGGCAGTGGAAACTATATCGTTGGTTGCATTTGCGTGGATGCTGATAAACAGCGCAGCGTGGTTAGCTGCTGCAAGGTCAGGTCGCTCGTCCAAAGTAGGGTAGGTGTCTCCTTCTCTGGTTAAAAGAACTCGTACACCGTTTTCTTCCAGTATTCTTTTTGTCTTAAGCGTTATAGCAAGGGCAACGTCCTTTTCATTGTAAACGCTGCCTGTACCGCCTGCAAGTATAGGATCTGACGGATTAGGGGTTGGTGAAGCTTTATGGGCTAGCCATTGAGAAAGCTCTTGGTCTGTAAGCTTGTTTCGTACTACACCCGGATCCTTTCCGCCGTGACCTGCATCAATAACCACTAGTGGGTTTTCTAGGTTTATCTCAAAATACTGCGGAACCACAGGTGTTGGCTCTGCAGGAGGGGTAGGAGTAGTTGGTGTAGTAGGAGTAGTTTGCACAGGTGGAACAGGTGTGCCGCCCTTTTGTGCTATTTTAAAAATTATTGTTTTTTTATCAGGGGATAGCGCAATAGTGTAAGACTCAGTATCAACCGTATCTATTGCTATACGGGAATTTGCACCGTGAATACCCATGCGTACCCGAAGCACTCCGCCAACATTTACCTCGGTTGATTCGGGAGTGATGAAGGTTATGTCAGATATATCAGAATACAAAACGCCAGTGTTTGTCAGGTAAGGATAGGTGTAGCTTGTGATTTCCTTTGTGGCAGTTACAGCTACTGTAACCACATTTCCTTCCTGAGACCATGTGATTTTTTCGAAAGCATTTCTCTGTGGAGCTACCATGGTAGGATCAGATATGCTGATAAGCCCTTTTTCCTGAGAAAAGTCTACCTTCATACCCAAGCTTTCCGAGATAAATCTTACAGGTACCATAGTTTTTGCGCTTTCGCCCCATTTTGCAATTAGCTTTGGAGCTACGTTATCAGGTATAGTAATAACACCACCGTTTACCTTTGCAGTAGGTGAATCTATCACTAAATATACTGTGGTGCTTCTGTTAGTAATTGTCACCGATTTTTCGCTGTCATTATAGGTTACAACGGCTCCCATTGCCTCAAATATCTCACGCACAGGCACAAGGGCACGTTCGTTAAATATGATAGGTTCAAGTGGTAGATTTGTAAGCATTTTTCCGTTTACTTCCAAATCGTAAATATTACCGGAATAGTTTCTGATAGAACCGTCATATTCCAGTATCATCGGTGCTGCGCTTGCGGAAGCTACGCAGGTTGATGTAATCAGCAAAAGAGCTGCTATTAGTTTTTTCATCTGGTGTGATTCCTCCTTATCAATCAGGCTTTTTCATACCGAAATGCTCGTAGCCTGCTTGTGTTACGATTCTTCCCCTTGGTGTCCTTGATATGAATCCAAGCTGCAATAGGTACGGTTCATACACGTCTTCTATTGTGTTTGGCTCTTCGCCTATTGTGGCGGAAATGGTATCAAGTCCAACCGGACCTCCTCCAAAACTTTTTATCATGGTAGTTATCATTTTGTTATCTATTATATCTAACCCCTTTTCGTCAATTTCCATTTTCTTTAGGGATTCGGACGCGATATCCTTTGTGATAATACTGTTATATTTAATCTGCGCAAAGTCGCGTACGCGTTTCAAAAGCCTGTTTGCTATACGAGGTGTTCCGCGGGAACGGCTGGCTATTTCTTCCGCACCGCCATCGTCTATTTCTACGTCAAGTATACCGGCGGAACGCCTTATAATGGTTTTCAATTCCTCGTTTGTGTAGAGTTCAAGTCTTGCCAAAACTCCGAAACGGTCACGAAGCGGAGCTGTCAAAAGCCCTGCGCGGGTAGTTGCGCCAATCAGAGTAAACTTTGGCAAATCAAGGCGTATTGACTTTGCGGAAGGTCCTTTGCCGATAATGATATCAAGAGCGTAGTCCTCCATAGCTGGGTACAAAATTTCCTCTACGGTACGGCTCATTCTATGAATTTCATCAATAAACAGAATATCATTTTGTGATAAATTGGTAAGGATAGCTGCCAAATCACCAGCTTTTTCTATTGCCGGACCGCTTGTTATGCGGATATTAACACCCATTTCGTTTGCGATTACACCGGCAAGCGTGGTTTTTCCAAGTCCCGGTGGTCCGTATAAAAGAACGTGGTCCAGTGATTCTCGACGCTGTTTTGCCGCGTCAATATATACCGATAAATTTTCCTTTACCTTTTCCTGCCCGATATAATCGGAGATTTGCCTTGGTCTTAAACCAACCTCAATATCAGCATCTTCACCGATAAAATCTCCTGTTACTATTCTTTCGTTATCGTCAAAAATCATATCCTTACTCCTTGATAGCTTTAAAAATCAGGTTATTTCATCATTTTTTTAAGTGCAAGTGTAATAATCTCCTCGGTAGAGAGAGATTGATCCACGCTTGCAACAGCACGTTTTGCATCGTTTTGCGAATAGCCCAGTACCATCAGAGCAGATACAGCTTCCTTTCCGGATGATTCTGCGCTGTCTGCGTCAAAGGAGGATAGCTCCTCCGGTATTATCTGTGAGTTTTTAAGCTTGTCCTTTAGCTCCAGAATAACACGCTGCGCCATTTTTGCTCCTACTCCGGATGCCTTTGTTAAGGTTTTTGCGTCGTTTGTAATAATTGCCGCAGCCAGTCCTCCCGGGGACACTACCGACAATATAGAAAGTGCAGCCTTAGGGCCTACACCGGAAACGGATAATAGATGAATGAACATGGAAAGTTCCTCCTGTGTGGAAAATCCGTACAGGTCAAATACATCTTCACGCACATGAAGATAGGTAAAAAGAGTTGCAGTTTTTTCGGTAAGGTTTGCTAAGGTGTAGCCGGATGTATAGATCTTGTAGCCCACACCGGAATTGTCCACCACAACAAATCCCGATTCCTTTAAAACAACTTCGCCTTTTATATAGTAATACATTCCGTTTCCCTTTCTGTTTTGTAATTAAAACTCTGCCGAATAATGCAGATTTTGTTGCACAATAAATTTTTGGGGACAATACCCTTATTTTATATACTACCGTATCTATTGTATCATATTTTGACAAATAGTGCGATTACGTTTACGTTACAACTATATGACGGATTTTACAGGCGGTTTATGCCAAATTCATCATTTATTTTTGCCGAATGGGCATGGCAGATGGCAACTGCCAAAGCGTCTGCAGCATCGTCAGGTTTTGGAATAGCATTAAGGTTCAATAGCATTTTCACCATTTGCTGTACCTGACCTTTTTCTGCTCTGCCGTAGCCTGTGACGGATTGCTTTATCTGAAGAGGTGTATATTCATAAATAGGGATATCCATAGTAGCTACCTCTGCTACCAATACACCCCTTGCTTGAGCCACTGAAATAGCGGTTTTGGCATTGTTATTAAAGAAAAGTTCCTCTATGGCGACTGCGTCGGGTTTATATTTATGCAAAAAAGTGCATAATTCCTCTTTTATTTTCTTTAGACGCAAACTGGTTATCATAGACGCGTGAGTTTGTATAGTAGTGCACTCAATTGGTCGGAATTTGTTTCCTACATATTCAATGACTCCAATTCCCACAATCGCATATCCGGGGTCAATACCTAAAATAATCACAAAAAATACCTCCTGATTTTGTTAACATTTATCAAAAATTACTATTGCATAATTATGAATTAAATTGTATAATAATACTAATGTTAAATAATATGTATATTTTATAACAAAAACGGAGGAATTTCAATATGTCAAAAGAAAAAGTTGTTCTTGCCTATTCAGGCGGATTGGATACTTCAATAATTATCCCGTGGCTTAAGGAAAATTACGACTACGAGGTTATCGCGGTTTGCGGTGACGTTGGTCAGGGTAAGGAAACAGAAGGACTGGAAGAACGTGCAAAAAAGGCAGGAGCTTCTAAGCTATACATAGCAGACCTGAAAGCAGAATATGTTAAAGATTATATCTGGCCTGTGGTAAAATCTGGTGCAGAGTATGAAGGTAAGTACCTTTTGGGAACTTCTCATGCTCGTCCTATTATTGCGAAAAAGCTAGTGGAAATAGCAGAGCAGGAAGGCGCAACAGCTATCTGTCACGGCTGCACCGGTAAGGGAAATGACCAGGTTCGTTTTGAGCTTACAATTAAGGCTCTTAATCCAAGCCTTAAGGTTATCGCACCTTGGCGTATCTGGGATATTAAGTCCCGTGAGGATGCAGTTGATTATGCTAATGCACACGGTATCGAAATCCCTGTTACTAAAAAGGAGCTTTACTCACGCGACCGTAACGTATGGCACATCAGCCACGAGGGTATGGATCTTGAGGATCCTGCAAACGAGCCACAACTAGATAGCCTTTTGAAGCTAGGTGTGTCACCGGAAAAGGCTCCGGAAGAAGCAAAGTACGTTACAATTTCTTTCGAAAAGGGCGAAGCAGTTGCTCTTGACGGTAAAAAGATGGAGCCTCTTGCACTATTGCAGGAGCTTAACGAAATTGGCGGAGCATACGGTGTTGGTATTGCAGATATCGTAGAAGACCGTCTTGTTGGTATGAAGTCCCGTGGTGTGTATGAAACACCTGGCGGAACAATTCTATATGCTGCTATAAAGGAACTTGAATATCTGTGTCTTGACCGCGATACTCAAAGCTTTAAACGTCAGGCTGCGGTTAAGTTCTCTGAGCTTGTATATGACGGAAAGTGGTTCACACCTCTTCGTGAAGCAATGAGTGCAATGTTCGATGTAATGGACGAAACCGTTACCGGTGATGTAAAACTAAAGCTGTACAAGGGTAATATCTATCCTGCAGGTGCAACCAGTCCATATTCATTGTACAATGAGGATATCGCATCCTTCGGTGATTCACACGAGCTATACTCACACAAAGATTCAGAAGGATTCATTAACCTATATGGTCTACCGCTAAAGGTTCGTGCAATGATGCTGAATAAGAAGGGCGAAAACAAGTATAAAAAATAAAAAAACCAACCAAATTTCCGCATCTCACCATTTTTAAAGTCTCGGAGTACATTGAGTACACCATCGCCTTAAAAAACGGCAATCTGCGAAAATTTTGAATGGTTTTTAGCAGAAATTAAAAGAGAAAATAGAAAACCAACCAAATTTCCGCATCTCACTATTTTTAAAGGCTCAGAGTGCATGGAGTATGCCGTCGCCTTAAAAAACGGCAATCTGCGAAAATTTTGAATGGTTTTTAGCAGAAATTAAAAGAGAAAATAGAAAACCAACCAAATTTCTGCATCTCACTAATTTTAAAGGCTCAGAGTATATGGAGTGCGCCATCGCCTTAAAAAACGGCAATCTGCGAAAATTTTGAATGGTTTTTGGTAGAAATGAAAAGTGAAAACAAAAACCAACCAAATTTCCGTATCTCACTATTTTTAAAGGCTCAGAGTGCATGGAGTATGCCGTCGCCTAAAAAACGGTAATCAGCGAAATTTTTGAATGGTTTTCACATTCATTTATAAAATTTAAAAAAGCTATTGAGACTTCCGGATTTTTATGGTAAAATAAATTCCGGAAGTTTTAAGTTATCAAAAAGGAGATACAGCACATGTCTAAATTATGGGGCGGAAGATTTCAAAAAAGCACAGATAAAAAGGTAGATGACTTCAATTCCTCTATCCGTTTTGACAAAAGAATGTACAAGCAGGATATTACAGGAAGTATCGCTCATGCGAAAATGCTTGGAAAACAGGGCATTATCGCAATGGAAGACAGCAAGAAAATAGTAGCCGGTCTTTTGGAAGTTCTTTCCGATATCGAAAGTGGAAAGGTAGAATTTCTGATAGATGCTGAAGACATACATATGAATGTGGAGAAGCTTCTCACCGACAAAATAGGTGAAAGTGGAAAAAGACTTCACACAGGCAGAAGCAGAAATGACCAAGTCGCATTAGATCTTAGAATGTACTTGATGGACGAAACATCGGAGATTTCCGAAATGTTAAAGGCACTTTTGGAAGGTCTTATTACTCTTGCAAAGGATCACACGGACACAATTATGCCGGGCTATACCCATTTGCAAAAAGCTCAACCTATCACCTTTGCCCATCATCTTATGGCGTATTTTGAGATGATAAAAAGGGATTTGGAAAGACTTTCCGATTGCAGAAAAAGAACAAATATTCTGCCTCTTGGTTCGGGAGCTTTAGCAGGAACTACCTATCCTCTTGATCGTCAGTTTGTAGCAGATGAACTAGGATTTTACGGAGTTACCATGAACTCTTTAGATGGTGTTTCCGACAGAGATTTTGCCATTGAGCTTGCAAGCTGTCTATCTATGATTATGATGCACCTTTCAAGATTCTCAGAAGAGCTTATTCTGTGGTCAAGTCACGAATTTTCCTTTGTGGAAATGGATGATGCTTATTCCACAGGTTCATCAATCATGCCTCAGAAAAAGAATCCTGACGTTGCCGAGCTTATCCGTGGTAAAACAGGTAGAGTATACGGCGATTTAATGGGACTGCTTACTATGATGAAGGGTATTCCGCTTGCGTACAACAAGGATATGCAGGAAGATAAGGAACAGATATTTGATGCTGTGGATACAGTTAAGCTGTGCATTCCGGTATTCCTTGACATGATCATGACCATGACTGTTAAAAAGGATAATATGCTAAAAGGTGCAAAGGGTGGCTTTACCAACGCAACCGATGTGGCAGATTATCTAGTTAAAAAGGGTATGCCTTTCCGTGATGCCCATGAAGTTGTTGGTAAGCTTGTATTCTATTCAATCAGCATGGATAAAAACCTGGACGATCTTAGTATAGACGAGTTTAAGCAGTTTTCGGATATTATAGAAGAGGATGTGTACGATGCTATTAGCATGGAAACCTGCGTAAACGGACGTACCGTTGTAGGTGGCCCTGCAAAGGAAACTGTAAAGAACGCAATCCGCATAGCAGAAGAATACATAACAAATTTATAATACAAAAGTATAGAAATGCTCGGTGATAATCCGGGCATTTTTTGTGTCTTGAATTAAGTGATTTTTGTTGTTTTATGCTGATCCTGCAATGACTTTTTTCCTGTTTCATATTTTATCAGAAGAAGCCTATAATATTATTCTAAAAGTGCTACGTCCCCTTTTTGAATACAACGACTTTTTCCTATTCCATCAGGAGAATCCTGTACAATGATTTTTCCTGTTTCGTATTTTTTCGGGAGAAGTCTATGATATTATTCAAAAAGTGCTACGTCCCCTTTTTGAATACCATTCTTGAATATATTGACAATTTTGCCGGAAGATGATACTATAGATGAGACAACGATTATTGGGGAGGATACTATGAAAAAGATATTTTATGCGATTATAGTAATGTGCATGATGCTTGGGGCAGAGGTGTGCCATGGTGAGGAAATTCTGGGTAGTGCTGTCTACACCGATTTTACCACATACATAAATCATGTTCCTGTTGAATCATACGATTTTAACGGTAGTACTTTGATAGTAGCAGAGGATTTGCGTGCGTTTGGATTCGACGTATGGTGGAATGAGTATAAGGAAACTCTCACGATAACAAGAAACAGTAGTACAAAACTAGGAGACTTTCCATTTGTAATAGCTCCGTCATCGGATAAAGTGTGGCAAAAAGCGTTTGATGTCACCACAACAAACGTAAGAGTATTTACCGAAGGATATCAGTATTCGTCATTTGGAGGAATCTATGGAAAAACTCTTATAAATATCGAAGACCTTACCTGCATAGACGGAGTAACTATCTCATGGAATCCTGAGGTAAAGGCGCTTAAAGTATGGGTTCAAGGAATGGAAATGCAGAGTGTAATGCTAAGGACATTCCCAAATGGAATGTATTACGAAATAGAAGACTGCTACGAGGATTATTATTACAATTGGGAATGGGATGATAGTCCTACAACATTTTTCTTAAGCTTGTATATGGAAACTGGTGGTGGATTGTGTATTAACAGTGACCGTGCGAGACTTGCCATTGTAGATGTTATAAACGCAGACGGAGTTTCTATCTTAAGGAATAAGGTTTGGTCGGACTATGGAACATCAGTCGCTCCATATCTACTAAGAAGGTCAGACGGAGTATTCGCTTCATACATACATCTTACTCCTGAAGATCTATACCCAAAGAGTGCAAGCGAAGACGGTGGTCTTATAAAGCTTGAGTATCATGAATACGGCTATGATTACGATCCCTATGAGTTTACGGTAAGAGTGGATCAGCTACCGTACTATTCACCAAAAGCGGTGTGATAGCGGAATGAAAAATAACGGCTGGAAGAAAGATAAACAGTAAAAGCAGACAATAGAAAAAGAGGCCTTCTATGGTATAATAAAAAACATAGGAGGTCTTTTTGTGTCTCAAATCTAATGGTGATATTTTTTTATTGGTAAAAATGCATGCTCTTTATTCGCATACCGTTTCAGGGAGTGAAGTTTGTGTCGCAGCAATCGGAGTTGTGCATTTTTCGTGCATTGGCTCTTGCTGATGCACTTTTTTACTTTATAGGGAACTACGTTCCATAAAGAAAAAAAATATACTGCCGTGCAATTTTTTTTTGAAAAGCTTCATCTTTTCAAAAATGCACAATGGCATAAGAAAAGCAAAATTGCTTCGACCTTCCGCCGAAGGCGGTGCAGCGAAGCTGCTTTTCTTGATTTGCACGCTTCGATTAAAATGCTGCGACACATCTTGGTGGAATCCGCCTTTTTAGGCGGATTTTTTCTTGTACAGAAAAACCACGTCATAGTTGACGTGGTTCTAAAAAAATGAAAATCCACCCGCAGGTGGATTTTCGTTTTAATTATAATTATTTGTTAAGATTAGCTTCTAGCTTAACTAGTTCTTCTGCAATTTCCTTTGGAAGTCTGTCGCCGAATTGAGCGAAGTATTCCTTTTGATTTGCAACGTCTTCTAGCCAAACTTCCTTATCAACTGTAAGAAGAGCCTTTAGTGTATCCATATCAAGGTCAAGGTCTGTTACGTCGATATCCTCTGGCTTTGGCATATAACCGATTGGGCTTTCTACTGCATCAGCCTTACCTTGGCATCTATCTAGAATCCAAAGTAGAACTCTCATGTTGTCACCGAAACCTGGCCACATGAAGTTACCTTCGTCATCCTGTCTGAACCAGTTAACGTGGAAAATCTTAGGAGCCTTAGCTGGGTCCATCTTCTTGCCCATTTCAAGCCAGTGACCGAAGTAGTCTGCCATGTTGTAGCCTACGAATGGCTTCATAGCCATTGGGTCACGTCTTACTACACCAACTTCACCAGCAGCTGCTGCTGTTGTTTCAGAAGCCATTGTTGCACCAACGAATACGCCGTGCTGCCAGTCTCTTGCCTGATATACAAGTGGAGCGCACTTAGCACGTCTGCCACCGAATACGATAGCATCAATCGGCACACCTTGTGGGTTTTCAAATTCTTTTGAAATACATGGGCAGTTAACAGCAGGAGCTGTAAATCTTGAGTTTGGATGAGCAAGCTTGTTGCCTTCGGCTGTGTACTCAGGTCCATTAACCTTAGCACCCTTCCATTCTGTTGCATCAACAGGAGGATTCTTATCAAGACCTTCCCACCAAACTGTGTTGTCTTCGTTATTTATAGCAACGTTTGTGAAGATAGTATTTTTCTTTGTAGCTTCAAGAGCGTTAAAGTTTGTCTTAACTGATGTACCAGGAGCAACGCCAAAGAAACCAGATTCTGGGTTGATAGCGTATAGTCTGCCATCCGGACCGATATTAAGCCACGAAATATCGTCACCGATAGTCCATACCTTGTAGCCCTTTTCCTTTAGATATTCTGGTGGGATAAGCATTGCAAGGTTAGTCTTACCGCAAGCTGATGGGAACGCAGCACAGATGTAGCGAACTTCACCTTGTGGATTTTCAAGACCTAGGATAAGCATATGTTCTGCCATCCAGCCTTCTTTCATACCAAGATAAGATGCGATTCTAAGAGCGAAGCACTTCTTACCAAGAAGTACGTTACCGCCGTAACCTGAGTTGATAGACCAGATTGTAGAATCTTGTGGGAATTGAACGATGTATCTTTCTTCAGGATCAATGTCCTTTCTCGCGTGCAAGCACTTAACAAAGTCAGTGCTGTCGCCAAGTTGGTCTATAACAGCCTTGCCTACTCTTGTCATAATGATCATGTTAAGCACAACGTAGATGCTGTCAGTAAGCTCAATACCAATCTTTGAGAATGGTGAGCCAACAGGACCCATTGAATATGGAATAACATACATCTTTCTGCCAACCATAGAGCCTTTGTAAAGAGCTTTTAGTTTTGCATACATTTCTGCAGGGTCCATCCAGTTATTGATAGGGCCTGCTTCTTCCTTAGTAGGTGTACAGATGAATGTTCTGTCTTCTACACGGGCAACGTCGTTTACTGCTGTTCTGTGGTAGTAGCAGCCAGGAAGCTTTTCCTGGTTAAGTTTCATCATTTCGCCAGTAGAGCAAGCTTCTTCGCGAAGAGCCTCTACCTGTGCGTCAGAACCGTCAATCCAGATAATCTCATCAGGTTGACACATTTCTGCCATTTCGTTAATCCAATCAAGGACAACCTTATTGTTTGTCATAATGTTTCCTCCTCATATGAAAATATTTGCTGAAAATATAACAATCTTAATAAATTTCAAATTTCAGCCATTTTACACATTATATCACATAATTTCCAATATGTGAAGTCTTTTTTTATAAATAATTTTAATTTGTTGCTTTATTTTTTTGTTACACCTTCTTATTTTTATCAAAAGTAGGTCAATTATCCTTGAAGAAAATAAATATAATATTTTTTTTGTAAAATATATTGACAAATAATTTGTTTTCTGTTAAAATCATATAGTCATATGGCTCGTTGGTCAAGCGGTTAAGACTCCGCCCTCTCACGGCGGCAACAAGGGTTCGATTCCCTTACGAGTCACCAGAAAAAGCGACAGTAATTTGTGTTACTGTCGCTTTTTTAGCTAAATTCTCCTGAGGGCGAGTTAATTGTACTGAGTATGCCAATTAATTTGTTGCTTAATTGACCTTTGCACAGCTTAAGGCGAGTTTAGTTTAGCTGTTTTACAAGCAAATCAAAAAGAGGTATACTTTCTAAAGTTGTATTGTGATGTTATGTCGCATTCAAAAGGAGTAGATGTGTTGTGAATAAATTCAGAGCATTTATCAAAAAAAATATCGGTATTATTTCATATATGTTTTTCGGAGTGATTACCACCCTGATAAATATGGTGGTTTACGCTGTTTTATTCCAAAACGGAGTGCTTGGTAATGTTGCGTCTACCGTAATAGCTTGGGTGGGTGCTACGGTTTTCGCTTTTGTTACTAATAAGCTATTTGTTTTTAAAAGTATGAAAAAGGACGTAAAATCTATTATCTACGAGCTTGGTTCATTTTATTTTTTTCGTATAGCTACCGGCATTGTAGATGTTTTGATTATGTGGATATCTGTAGATGTTCTAAACCTTAATGCCAATCTTTTTAAACTTATTTCAAATCTGATTGTGATAGTTTTAAACTATATAGCCTCAAAGCTTGTAATATTTAAAAAAAAGGATAAATAATTCCTGCTTACTAGGGACGTAGTACTTTATATAAGAAGTGCTGCGTCCTTTTTTGCTTTATAGGAAACTGCTTTCCCATAAAGCAAAAATAGTTATACTGCCGTGCAATTTTTTGAGCTTTAGCTTTTCAAAAATGCACAGGGCATAAGAAAAGCAAAGCTGCTTTTCTTGTTGAAAAGTTTGGATTTGCCTTATGATGCAGACTTTGGAGAGGTAATACAATATGATTGTGCCTGCTTCTGATAAGTCTTTTAGAGAACATTATGAATGAAGTACTTTGATTTGTAAGATAAACAAGAGAAAATGTGTATGAGGTAGCAGTTTGTAAAATGTGATAGAAGTTTGTGTAAAAATACACTAAAATTTAATATTATTACTTGATTTTTACATAGGCTTGTGATAATATGTTACAAGGAGTAATGTAAAATAAGTTAATAGTCTGCATTTTTATGCGGGAAGAAAAATTACTCAATAAGTAACAGAGTGCAAATGGATAGGAGGCGAGTCCAATGAATCATTTTATTTATATTAAGGATTTGCTCGCCGTAAAGACTAATTTGGACAAGTTTTCATGGTCATACGGGACTGTCGAAAAAAATTCAAAACAGGAAGATTTTGACCGGTGTAAGGTAAAGGTGTATGTAAGAATTGTTCCGGATAAAGAAGTACCTGTGTGCTCTGGTGATAAGTTTAGTTTTTTCACGGTAGATAAGGAGAGTTCAACCATATATTACAGTCGCAGGTTTTTCGGTGCGGTGAATCTGTGTTACAGTCTGCGCATTGACGGAAATTCCATTTATATGATATGTGGTAAGAACTATTACCGACTTGTCCGTGGCAGAATAATGAATATACATTCTGTAGGATATATACTATCCGATGTTGTGGAAGGAATATTGCTAAATAACGGACTTTGTACCATATACTGTTCCGCTGTAAGCTTTAAAGACAGAGCAGTTTGTCTTTTTGGAGCTCCTAATACAGGAAAAACATTAACAGGGCTGCTTCTTTGCAACAAGCATGGAGGAAAGCTGGTTTCGGAGGATTTTGCAGTAACTGACGGTGAAAATATATGGGGAGCGCCTATGACCAATACTCACAGAAATTATGCGGGTATTGATGGTGCAAATGATAAGGTAGAAATTGAGGTAAACTCCGTAAAAGTCAGTGATGTAGTGATTATCCAAAAAGGCAAAAATCTATTATCTGACGAAAAAGACTTTATAAAGGTAAAAAGTTTAAACAGATACGGGCTGGGTTATGTAAGATCACCGAGTTTGATTGCTTTAGGATATTATAATCACGAATTTGATATCTTTAAAATGTCGGACAAGGAAAACGAAATATTGGAAAGTCTTGTAAAGAACCACGGTTTTTTAGCGGTATCGTCAGAAAATGTGTTGGATTTTGCAGATAGTATAATGGATAATATAAGAAGATAACCGTGCTTGGGAGGTTGGTAATGAGGATATTGGTTGTTTCAATCAATGCGTGGGATGATACTAATTCTCTGGGAAATACGGTGTCAAACTTCTTCGGAAACTGGGAAGAGACCCAGTTTATGAACCTTTATTTCAGGGAATCTGCTCCCAGTAACGAAGTGTGCCAAAAGTATTTCAGAGTAAGTGACAAGATGATGCTGAAATCTATATTTTCTGCCCAAAAGTGCGGAAAGTATTTTGAGGTAGAAAAAAAGGAAAAAAAGATGAAAAATTCTGCCGGCGGTGAAAAAAAACTGGTTTCCTTTTTGCATCGGTATAACCTGTCCTTCATATACAGAATTATGGACTTTCTGTGGGAGAAATGCAGTTGGCAAAATGAAAATTTTAAATCAGCTATAAAAAGCTTTAATCCCGATATTGTGTTTTTGTTTGCAAAGGCAGATGCACAGTATTATCATTCGGTAAAATATATAAAAGAAAATACCCATGCGAAAATTGTACTGTTTGCGGCAGATGACGTATACAGTGTGTACAAATCAAAGGATGATGCGTATTCCAAAAAGCTGGCAGGAAGGTTTACCCGCCTTATGGACATGGCGGATAAATTATATGCAATTTCGCCTGCTATGTGCCGGTATTACGGAGATATCTTTGGCAAGCGATTCAACTTGCTGCAAAAGGGCTGTGACAAATTTAGCCAAGTTAATGCGGGGACATCAGAAGGTATAAAAATGGTATATGCCGGCAATCTGCTATATGGCAGATATGACATTTTGTGCAGAATATCTGCGGCAGTGGAAAAGGCCGCAGGAAAAATACCTGTATCATTCCAGATTTATTCAGGCGATATTCTCTCAGAGAGTGAGCTGCGCGCATTGGAAAACTCTTGTACCAAATTTATGGGCAGGAGACCATACCATGAGATAGAAAAAATTATTGCAGAAAGTGACATAGTCCTTCATGCAGAGTCCTTTGAGCCTGACAAGATTAAGGAAGTTAAGTATTCGTTTTCTACCAAGATTACCGATTGCTTAAAATCAGGCAGTGTTCTTCTGGTGGTAGGGCCTTGCGGTATTGCATCGGTGGATTATGCGAAGTGCATACCTGGGGTTTGTGTCATAGACGATATCAAAATGATAGAAGACGGTATAACCCAGCTGCTTGAAAAGAAGGAGTTGCTTTATGATATGGCAACAGATACTCAAAAGTTTGCAGTTGAGAATCACCATATAGATTTTGTGCGAAAACGCATTCATAAGGATTTTGAAGGATTGTTGGAGAAATGGTAACCTACTACTTATTGCTTCTTTTGCCGTTTTTGGTAAATGTGACTTTACAAGCTATATTTGACCACGGCCGTATCAATATTATAAATAACAGAAAAGATTACAAGAGTCCTGTTGTTTTGGTGTTTTTTATATATTTGTCGCTGCTTTTGATGTTTCGTGGCAGAACAGCTGCCCTGGATCTTCCTAACTACTATTACATGTTCCACAAGTATTCGTCAGAGTCTCTTGGAGTTTTGCTGACGGCAGATGCAGATATATTGTATAAAGTACTAAACTGGATAATCGGTAGATTTACTAACTCGTTTCAATGGGTATTGATAATAACCGGACTTCTTTCTGTAGTTCCCATTTTCTTGCTTTATAATGAAGATAAGAGAAACGGGTATTTAAAAATTGTGCTATTTGTAAATACGTCACTGTTTGTGGTACTGTTCTCTGCTATAAGACAGTCTATCGCAGTAGGAATGGGTGTTTTAGCATATTACTATGTACGGAAGAAAAATCTTCCAATGTTTATCTTAGTAGTGATTATAGCAAATATGTTCCATCATTCCGCATTTATTCTGGCTCTTATGTACCCGATGTATCATACGCGTCTTAACAGCAGGCACTTGTGGATTGTCATTCCCATATTCCTTACAGTATATATATTCAGGGAAACACTATTTGTATTATTTACAAGTGTAGTAATGGAATTTTACGAAAAATACGAAACTGCAGTAACGAATACGGGAGCAGTGGCGACTTTTATACTGTATGTAATGTTTTCTGTTTTCAGCTATGTGGTGCCGGATGAAAGAAAAATGACAAGTGAGCTTATTGGACTTAGAAATTTTTTGGTGTTTGCTACATTGATGCAGAGCTTTGCAGGACTTAATCACCTTGCGATGCGAATGAACTACTATTATATCCTGTTTATACCTTATACTATGTGCAAGTTGATAGAAATACCAAAAAGAGAGTTCAGGAGAGTGGCAACGGTGGGGAAATGCGTTATGTGCGTGTTTTTCACATGGTATTTTGTAACGTCCGTTCGGGACGCATGCTACACAAAGGATTTGCTGGGAATAGTCCCATATATAAGTATGTGGAGGTAGATAGATTTGAAAGTTGTTCAGATTAACAGCACCTGCACAAAGGGAAGCACCGGTAAGATCTGTATGGAAATCAGCAAGCTTTTAACAGAAAATGGAGTTGAAAATTATATACTTCATGCTCAGGATGATGCTGATTATTCGCAAGGCATAGCCTACACTGGAAGAAAAAATATAATGTTTCAGGCGGCAAAGGCACAACTTTTTGGAAACTACGGATTTAATTCCGTGGCATCCACAAGGCGGCTTATAAAGCATCTTGAATGGATAAAGCCGGATATTGTGCATTTGCATAACATACATTCCCATGAGTGCAATCTGGAAATTCTGATAAATTATCTAAAAAAAGAAAAAATTAAGATTCTGTGGACTTTTCATGATTGTTGGGCATTTACAGGTTACTGTTCGCATTATGATTACATGAATTGCAATAAATGGAAAGACGGATGTCATTCATGCTCTCAGTATAGGAAAAAGAGTTTGTTTTTTGATAGGAGCAGCGAGCTATACAATAGAAAAAAGGAGCTTGCCAAGGGATTGGACATAACTATATTCACTCCGTCTAAATGGCTTTCCGAGCAGGTGGGTATGTCGTTTTTCAAAAGTTATCCTAGGTTTGTTATCAACAATGGTATAGACCTTAATGTTTTTTGCCCGAAGGAGAACAGTATAAAGGAAAAATACAACATAAAAGGCAATTTGGTGCTTGGAGTCAGCTATAAATGGGATGAAAGCAAGGGTTTGGATGTTTTTTCGCATCTTGCAAAACGACTAGATGAGAATTATACGATTATGCTCGTTGGTACAGACAAGGAAACGGAAAAAAGTCTGCCGCCGGAGATAGTTACACTAAGGAGGACCCACAGCAGGGAGGAACTGTCAGAGGTTTACTCTGCGGCTGATGTTTTTGTAAATCCTACAAGAGCGGATACCTACCCTACCGTCAATATGGAGGCAATAGCCTGCGGAACGCCGGTAGTTACCTTTAATTCGGGAGGTAGTCCTGAAATTATCGACGAAACCTGCGGTATTGTTATTAATTGTGATGATATCGATGGTCTTGAAAATGCAGTACGCACAGTATGTGAAAAGAGTCCTTTCAAAACAGAGGATTTGTTAAAAAAAGCCAACGGGTTTGACAAAAAAGAATGCTTTAATAAATATCTTGAGATATATAATAGGTTATTATCTGAATGTTAATTCAGATATAATATATGAAGTATAAGTTTTTATACATAAAACAAAGAAGGAGGAGAATGGATAGTATGCAGATTAAAAAGATTCTTGCGGGTTTTATTGCGACTGCTATGATGGTTACAATGGTTCCGTCATTTGCTTTAGCAACTGAAACCGAAGCGGTTGATGCAGAAGTATCCGCAGTGGAGACAGAGGTTGTTACCACGGAAGAGGTTTCGGAGGAGGCTCCGGAAGAAATTGAAGTGGCACTTGATGAAGTGCCAGAGGAAACTGAGGTAGAACTTGAGGAAGTTGAAGAAACCGAAGTGGTTTTGGAAGACGAAGTACAAGTGGAAGATCCTGAAGTAACTCAAGAAGATACCGAGGAAAAAGACGTAAGTG
>SVKH01000153.1 GCA_015068545.1 Oscillospiraceae bacterium | reverse complement strand
TTTTAAATATACGAAAAAAGAAATTGTAAAAACTTTCTTAAGGTAAGGAGAACGAATATGAAAAAAATAATCATTTTGCTGATTTCTGCATCAATACTTTTGTCAGTAGCACCGGCATACGCAAAATTTACAACACCTACCGATAGTCTATCAGCTAACGACATTCCAATCAATACCCAAACAGGCAAGCAGGTAATGCCTGCACAGGAGGTACAGAATCAGGACGTTCAGGCTCCGGTAGAACAAACTCCGGCAGTGCAAGTTCCTGAAGCACAGGCTCAGGAGGTTCAAATTCCCCTAATTCAAGTTCCGGTAGTACATGTTCCGGTAATTCAACCTCAGGAAGTACAAACCCCTGCGTCTCAAGCTCCGGTAGTGCAGAATCCAGCCATTCAATCTCCTGAAAAACCTCAAACAGGAATCAACGATATTCCATCTAAAGTTAATTCGGAAATAACCGTTAATTTTAATGGCGAAAAAATGAATTTTGACGCAATGCCAATGATTAAAAATGACAGAATTATGGTACCATTCCGAGCTATATTTGAAGCCTTGGGCTGTACCGTAACCTACTATAAATCCAATGCAGCTCAGGTCGTGACAGCCAAGAAAGGTGACGACTCCCTGATGCTGGTAATAGGCGACAGCAAAATGAGCTTTGCCGGAAAGCAAATTAATTTGGATGCTCCTGCAATGATAGCGAAAGACCGTACACTTGTACCCCTGAGAGCTGTCAGCGAAGCTTTTGATGCCTCAGTAAACTGGGATCCGGTCACTAAAACAGCAGAAATATCCCCAAAATGCGGCGATCATAAAATTACTGCAAAGAGTATAACAGACCAGATTGCAGCAGACAATGGTACTAATATTTTAAACATTTCGGTTTCCTACCCGCAGATTGATAACCCTAAGAACTCTGCTTACATAGACAAGCTTAATACATTCTATGCTTCCAGTGCCGAGAGCTTTGTAAAAACAGCCAAGAATATGAAGGAGAAGGTTTTACTAATTTATGAGCAGCAGCTAAAAATGGTAGCTCCTATGGAGGTTTCTATGACATATACTGTGGACACTGATGAAGACGGAGTTCTTTCCATTACACAGCACGCATATAAATATCTGATTAGTGACGTTGGATTTAACAAAGCTTCCAACACATTTGATATGGTAAATGAAACAGAGCTTACTTTAAATGATATTCCATCTGCAGATTTAAAAACAAAGGCTATTAGCGCTTTTGAAGCATATTACCTTGAAAACTACAAGGAAGCCTTCACCGATACCGCAAAGGCTAAGCTTGGCAAGGAAATAGAAAAGGCAAGCTTCTATCTTTCTCAAGGAAAGCTTGTGCTTTACTTTAATCCATACCGAATTTTGGACGAAGTTATTCTTCCTCAGATGGTGGAATTGGATTATGATGCAGAAGCCTTAAAGACAAAACTGACAAAAAAGAAATAAGGGCAAATCCTAAGCAGCAAATTTTTCGAAATTTGCTGCTTTTTTATTATCAAATTATTGACTAAATCAAGGAAAATATGGTATAATAGAAGTGATTGATGTGTTCGGAAATAAATATGGAGGTAAAATAGTGGCAAAAAAAAATAAGTTAAAAATCATACCACTGGGCGGACTGGATGAGATCGGAAAAAACATGACAGTCATTGAGTACGGTGGAGAAATGATACTCATAGATTGTGGTGTATCATTTCCCGACCAGGATATGCCTGGAGTAGATTTGGTCATCAATGATATTTCCTATGTGGAAAAGCACAGGGAAAAGCTAAAGGGTATATTCCTGACTCACGGTCATGAAGATCACATTGGCGGACTTCCCTACTTTTTAAAGGAAATAAACGTGCCTGTATACGGCACCAGACTAACCGTCGCACTGGTAGAAAATAAATTAAAGGAACATAATTTATTATCCAGAGTAAAGCTTGTGAGGGTAAAGTATGGTGATGTTATCAGGATAAACAACGTCTTTGCGATTGAGTTTATCAGGACAAATCACTCTATTGCAGATTCGGCGGCACTGGCTATAAAAACCCCTATGGGTACCATAATACACACAGGCGACTTCAAGATAGACACAACTCCTATCGTAGGAGAAATGATAGACCTTGTCAGACTTGGAGAGCTTGGAAACGAAGGTGTGCTTGCTCTTATGTCGGAAAGTACCAACGTCGAAAGAGCTGGCTACGCCATGAGCGAAAGAACAGTAGGAGATAAGTTCGACGCCATTTTTAAAAATTGTAAAAAGAGAATTATAGTGGCTACCTTTGCGTCCAATGTCCACAGAGTTCAACAGATAATAAACGCCGCTGTGGAAAACGGCAGAAAGGTAGCAGTTTCCGGCAGGAGCATGGAAACGATAGTAGAAATTTCGGTTCAGCTTGGATATATGACTGTACCGGATGGAGTTCTTATCAGCCTTGACAATATCAAAAAGTATCCGCCTGAGAAGATAGTTATTATCACAACAGGCAGTCAGGGTGAGCCTATGAGTGCCCTTACAAGAATGG
>SVKH01000009.1 GCA_015068545.1 Oscillospiraceae bacterium | reverse complement strand
AAATCCAGAAGATACTTTACTTCATCATAGGGAAGTTCCTTATCAATTGGTATAATTGTACCCACACCGCAAACAACAGACATGTATGTACAAGCCCATTCGTATCTACTTTCGCCTATAACAGCAATCTTTTTATCCTTAAAGCCCAGCTTTAAAAGACCTGTACCAAAGCTATATACATCATCCCTAAATTCTTTGTAGGTAATCTCTTTATACGGAGAATTGATACCGTATTTCTGCATAAAAGCTATTCTATCACCAAACAAAGATGTACTTGACTCTAATATTTCTCTGATTGTGCTTACATCCCTTACAGTATACAGAGGCTCTTTCCCGTAGATTTTTGAATTTGCAATATTGTTCAGCATATAATATCTCCTAACTTAAGTAATAGTTTAATATAAAAAAGTAATGCATTATACTTCCTGCCATAACAAAAAGATGCCATGTAAAGTGCATATATTTATGCTTCGTATCACGATAGAATATTATACCAAGAGTATATAATATTCCTCCTCCAAAAAGAAAAACAAAAAAGTTTGTCAGAGTTACCGCATCTAGAATTGATTTTATAAAGATAACTGTAAACCAACCCATTATAACGTACAATATAAGAGAGAATTTATCCCATCTTTCAAGATTGACGGAATTAAGAACAATACCAAATACGGCACAAGCTGTCGCGATACCGAAAACAACCCAGCCTTTCCACCCTCCGATTATTACCAAAGCAACAGGAATTATTGTACATAGAATTAACATAAAGATGGAACAATGATCCATTATCCTAAAGACTTTTTTCGCTTTTTTATTTGTAAGAGAATGATATATGGAAGAAAGCGTATATAAAAGAATTAGCCCAAACCCATATAAGCAAGCACTAACCACAGCCATTGCTCCCAAACCGTTTTTACATGCGGTTACAATTAGAATTACCATACCGGCAATAGATAAGCCTGCCCCAATCCCGTGAGATACAGCATTAGCAATTTCTTCTCCAAGAGATTGAGGTCTGATTGTTTTTTCTGTCATAATTTCACCTCAGATATAAATTACTTTATCATCTAGTATTTAATACTATGTTACCACATTTAGCATATTTTGTCAAGAGTGTAATTGAATTGTAATATTGTTTTATTAAACTATTTTACTTGATTTTGTTTACCAAAGGTGATATAATGTTTTCATTAAATTTAGGAGGAACAATAATGAAATATCCAAAAGAAGAAGCTGTCAAGTGTTTTGACGAATGTAAGCAACTTTTATCAGAATATAACCTCCCTGACTGGGATTCTTTACCATCCTTTGGGCTATACATGGATCAGGTGATTGAATTTTCGGGCAGTCAATTGGGTGTACTATCATCCTTTAACCCTGAAGCACCAGAAATAACACGACCTATGATAAATAACTACGTTAAGTTAAAGATGATGCCGGCACCGGTAGATAAAAAATACGGACGTGTTCACCTTGCATACATACTAATAATATGCACATTAAAACAAACATTAAACATGTCAACAATACAAAAGATTCTTCCGCCGGATTTATCCGAAGAAGAAGTTAAAAGAACATATTCGTCTTTTATTAAGAATCAAAAAAAGGCATTTAACTACGTGTACGGTCATGTACAATCAGTAGCAACGCCTATTTTATCAACTCAAGAGGACAACCCTGAAAGAATAGAAGATCTACTCCTTCAGGTGGCATCCTCAGCAAATATTTTAAAACATATAACAGAAAAGGTTATAAACTTTAAAGCCGATAATTAAAACAATCCTGATATTGTTCCATTTTCGTCTACATCTATTCTCTCTGCAGCAGGAGATTTTGGTAGACCAGGCATAGTCATAATATCCCCAGTTAAGGCAACTATAAAGCCAGCGCCGGCGGATATTTTTATATTACGCACAGTTACGTCAAAACCTTTTGGAGCACCAAGTTTTGTCATATCATCAGAGAAGGAATACTGTGTTTTAGCCATACAAACAGGGAGATTTCCGTAGCCTAGTTCTTCCAGTTTTTTTATCTGAGCTTCTGCATTCTTTGTAAACTGAACAGAATCTCCTCCATAAATTTTTGTAACAATATCATTGATTTTTGCTTTTATATCATCATTTGCATCGTATGCAAAGGTAAAGTCATTTTCTTGTTGGCAAAGTTTTACTACTTCCTCTGCAAGATCAATTCCACCCTCGCCACCTTTTGCCCACACGTCTGAAAGGACAACATTAACACCAAGAGCCTTGCATTTTTCTATCACAAGTTTAACTTCTGCGTCTGTATCTGTTGGGAATTTATTCACCGCAACAACACAAGGAAGCTTATAAACTTCGGTGATATTTGATAGATGCTTAAGTAGGTTTGGCATACCTTTTTCCAAAGCTTCAAGATTTTCTGTATTTAGGTCGGTTTTTGCCACACCGCCATGCATTTTTAGAGCTCTGATTGTAGCAACAAGAACAACTGCAGCAGGCTTTAATCCCGCAAATCGGCATTTAATATCAAGGAATTTTTCAGCACCCAAATCTGCACCAAAACCAGCCTCTGTTATTGCATAATCGCCAAGCTTTAGAGCAAGCTTAGTTGCAATAATACTGTTACATCCGTGAGCTATATTTGCAAATGGACCTCCATGAACAAGCGCCGGAGTACCTTCCAATGTTTGTACTAGGTTCGGCTTTAGGGCATCTTTTAGTAAAGCTGTCATAGCTCCATGTGCGTTTAGCTGACCTGCAGTCACCGGCTTGTCCTCATAGTTATATCCAATAATAATTCTTGATAGTCTTTCTTTTAAATCTGTAATTGAGCTTGAAAGACACAAAACAGCCATTATCTCTGATGCAACGGTAATATCATAACCATCTTCACGAGGGACACCATTTACCTTACCGCCAAGACCATCAACAACAAATCTGAGCTGTCTGTCATTCATATCAACACAGCGTTTCCATGTGATTTTTCTTGTATCTATTCCAAGGGCATTGCCATGATGAATATGATTGTCAATCAACGCAGCAAGAAGGTTATTTGCTGCACCAATAGCATGAAAATCTCCTGTAAAGTGTAGGTTAATATCCTCCATAGGAACTACCTGCGCATATCCTCCTCCGGCAGCACCGCCTTTGATACCAAAAACAGGGCCAAGTGATGGCTCACGTAAAGCAACCATTACATTTTTACCTATCTTTTTAAGACCGTCTGCAAGACCTATTGTTGTGGTAGTCTTTCCTTCACCTGCTGGTGTAGGAGTGATAGCTGTAACCAAAACAAGCTTTCCGTCTGTATTTTTATTCTCTTTCAACAAAGAAAGATCAATCTTTGCCTTGTAATTGCCATATTGCTCAATATATTTTTCATCAATACCGGCAACTTTGGCAATTTCTGTAATCTTCTTCATTTCTACACTTTGTGCAATTTCGATGTCTGTTTTCATGTTTGACTCTCCTTTACTACGATAACTTAAGTCAAATTATATCACAATGTAATATATCTTGCAATATTTTTTTGTATATTATTGTCACTTCCTTGCTACTTAAAACATAAAAGTGACGAACTAACAGTCCGTCACTTCATAAATTATTTAATTAAGACTCTGTGGAATACTTTCTTACCTTTGCGGATAATCATTCCCTTTTCGCCAACAAATGAATTATCAAGAATCATATTAGGATCCTGTACCTTTTCATCGTTAATGGAAAGTCCGTTTTGCTGAACCAATCTTCTTCCCTCTGCTTTTGATGGGATAAGTTTGATTTCAACTAATAAATCCAAAACACCCTTTCCTTCCAAAGTATCCACCTCAGAAGTTGGCATATCTTCACTTACACCGCCTCCGGCAAAAACAGCTTCAGCTGCAGCTTGTACTTGGTTTGCGATTTCTTCGCCGTGGACAAGCTTTGTAACTTCGTATGCTAGGCGCTTTTTCGCTTTATTAAGCTCTGCACCTTCCCACTTTTCCATTTCGTAGATTTCTTCCATTGGTACAAACGTAACCAACTTAAGACATTTAATAACGTCAGCATCCTGAACATTTACCCAGTACTGGTAGAAATCGTAAGGCTTGCATTTTTCTGCATCCAACCACAAAGCGCCCTTTGCAGTCTTACCCATCTTTTTACCTTCGGATGTGGTAAGCAAGGTGAATGTCATACCATAAGTTTGCTTTTGATCTTTACGACGACAAAGCTCAATGCCACCTAAGATGTTTGACCACTGGTCATCACCGCCAAGCTCGATTTTACAATCGTATTTCCTGCTAAGCATCAGAAAATCGTAGCTCTGCATAAGCATATAGTTAAATTCAAGGAAAGAAAGACCTTTTTCTAATCTTTGCTTGAAGCACTCTGCTGTAAGCATCTTATTTACCGAGAAGCATGAACCGATGTCACGCAAAAATTCAACATAGTTAAGATCCAAAAGCCAATCGGCATTGTTTACCATAATAGCTTTTCCATCGGAAAAATCGATAATTCTTGAAAGCTGTTCCTTGAATTTTTCACAGTTATGATCAATAACTTCTTTTGTCATCATTTGACGCATATCAGTTCTGCCGGAAGGATCGCCTATATGGCCTGTACCACCGCCAACCAAGGCAATAGGTCTGTGCCCGTGGTCCTGCATATGCTTCATAACAACCATTTGAAGGAAGTGACCTACATGCAGACTGTCTGCAGTAGGGTCAAATCCTATATAAAATGTAACATTTTCTTTTCCTAAAAGCTCACGGATTTCATCTTCGTGAGTAGTCTGAGCGATAAGCCCACGTTCCTTCAAGACGTCAAAAACATTATCTGCCATTTTAAATCGTCTCCTTAATATATTTTATGAAAGATCTTGAACAAAGATCTCACGAACACCGCCAGCAGCAGGTTTAGCTTCTTGCGGAGCTTCAACTCTTCCGTCGCGGATATCGAAGAATTTCTTAGCTACCTGTGGGAAAAGTGCATAACTTAGCACATCCTCATCAGATTTTGCGAAATCTTTAGTTTCTTCTTTGTATTTTGGAAGCTCAGCTTCGATAAGGTCTGCAGGACGACAAGTAATTGGCTTATCATCGCCTATTGCAAGCTTTCTAACTTCTTCGTTAACTTCTCCCGGTAATTTACCATATTCGCCGCGAAGCATAGCTTTTGTTTCTTTTGATATCATTTTATATCTGCCCATGAGGACGTTAAGAACAGCTTGAGTACCTACAATCTGGCTTGTAGGAGTTACTAGTGGCGGATAACCGCAGTCCTTTCTTACTCTTGGAACTTCGGCAAGAACCTCATAGTACTTATCTTCTGCATTTTGCTGCTTTAGCTGAGAAATAAGGTTTGAAAGCATACCGCCAGGTACCTGATACAATAAAGCGTTAGGGTCAACATTCAACACCTTAGGATCTAATATACCGTCAGCCTTTAGCTTATCTGCAATACTTCTAAAGTGTTCGGCTGCTTTTGAAAGTTTTTTAAGGTCAAGACCTGTATCTCTTTCGGTGCCTTGAAGTGTTGCTACCATAGCCTCTGTTGATGGATTAGATGTACCGTTAGCAAGAGGTGATAATGCACAGTCAACAATATCTACACCAGCCTGAACAGCCATAAGGTTTGTCATATCGCCTGTACCTGCTGTGTTGTGTGTGTGAAGATGAATAGGAACACCAACGTTTTCCTTTAGTTTCTTTACAAGATTATAAGCATCGTATGGAAGCAACAGATTTGCCATATCCTTGATACAAATAGAGTCAGCACCCATTTTTTCAAGCTCGCAAGAAAGCTTTACGAAATAGTCAAGATCATGTACAGGACTAACTGTATAGCTGATAGCAGTTTCACAGTGACCGCCGTATTCCTTAACAAACTTAATAGCAGCTTCTAAGTTTCTTGGATCATTCAGAGCATCAAACACTCTGACAACATCAATACCGTTTTCGATAGACTTTTTGCAGAATTGCTCTACAACGTCATCAGCATAATGCTTATATCCCAAAATATTCTGACCTCTAAAAAGCATTTGAAGCTTTGTATTTGGCATATTTGCCTTGATAGTTCTAAGTCTTTCCCATGGGTCCTCATTCAAAAATCTCATACAAGCATCGAATGTAGCACCACCCCAACACTCAACAGACCAGTAACCGATTTGATCAAGAAGCTTACAAGCAGGAATCATATCCTCTGTCTTCATTCTGGTAGCAGCCTGAGACTGGTGGGCATCACGAAGAATAGTATCTGTAATATATAATTTACTCATAGTATTTTCCTTTCTGCTTACGGTTTAATATCATGCACCAAACAATGCAAGAAGAACACCTGCCGCGATAGCAGAGCCGATAACACCTGCTACGTTAGGTCCCATAGCGTGCATTAGAAGGAAGTTCTTAGGATCTTCGCTTTGTCCAACCTTTTGAGATACACGGGCAGCCATAGGAACGGCAGAAACACCTGCACTACCGATAAGCGGATTGATTTTATTTTTAAGGAATAGGTTCATAAACTTAGCAAGAAGCACACCACCTGCTGTACCCATGCCAAATGCTACAATACCCATTGCAATAATACATATTGTAAGAGGAGACAAGAATGTGGCAGCAGTTGCAGTTGCACCAACTGACAAGCCTAGGAATACTGTTACAATATTCATAAGTTCGTTTTGAACTGTCTTTGCAAGTCTATCACAAACACCTGACTCTGTTAAAAGGTTACCAAACATCAAGCAACCTACAAGCGGAGCTGCTGAAGGAACAAGCCAAGCAACAAAGATAGTAACGATGATTGGGAAAACAATCTTTTCTGTCTTTGAAACTTGTCTTAGTGCTGTCATTCTGATTTGTCTTTCCTTTTTAGTTGTAAGAGCCTTCATAATAGGAGGCTGAATTACAGGAACCAAAGCCATATAAGAATATGCAGCAATTGCGATAGGTCCTAGGAAATTAGGAGCTAGCTTTGATGTAACGAAGATTGCTGTAGGGCCGTCTGCACCGCCTATGATACCAACAGATGCTGCAAGCTTTTCAAGGACTGTTCCGTCAAGAAGTGTCTGAAGAGCCTCTGAGCCAAGGATAAGCGGGAACAACTCTCTAACGCCCAAGAATGTAACGAATATTCCAAGCTGAGCAGCAGCACCCAAAAGCAAACTCTTAGGATTTGCAATAAGCGGACCAAAGTCTGTCATGGCACCAACGCCTACGAAGATAAGACATGGATAAATACCAAGCTTAACACCTAAGTACAAAATATCAATTAGACCGGGAGTGATGACTTTGCCGTATTCATTTGCGGCACCGCCAAATAAATCCCAATGTACATGTCCGCCTGCAAATAGCTCTTCATGGTAAACTTCAGCTCCGATAAGGTTTGTAAGAAGCATACCAAATGCGATAGGCAGAAGCAAAAGCGGTTCAAATTGTTTAACAATAGCAAGGTACAAAAGCACACATGCAATTGTTACCATGATAACTGTATTCCAGTTACCGTCAGCAAGCATATAAAAGCCTGTCTGCTGAATAAAATTCATTACTGTACTCATTTATCCATTCCCCCGATTATTTAATTGTGCAAAGCATATCGCCGGTTTGAACAGATGCACCCTTTGTAGCGCCAACTGATGTAATTTGTCCGTCAACACCAGCCATGATTTCGTTTTCCATCTTCATAGCTTCAAGAATGAATAGAACCTGTCCTTTTTTAACTGTATCGCCAACATTAACCTTAACATCAAGGATAGTTCCTGGCATTGGAGCTGATACTTGTTCCCCTTCTCCGGCAACAACAGGTGCACTTTGAGCAGGAGCTTGAGCAGGAGCGCTTGCCTTTGCGCTTGATGCTTCTGATTCGCTCATCAATTCAATTTCGATTTCATAACTAGTTCCGTTTACATTTACCTTATACTTTTTCATTTTCATCTTCTCCTTTATACTCTTTTAAATGATACTACTTTGATATTGTTTGCTTCGGTGCCGATTTCCTCTGCAATTACAGCGCAGGCTGCGGCAAGAACTTCTTGTTTGTTCTGGATAGGTGCTGCACTTACCGGTGGTGTAGGTTTCTTTTCTGCTACATCAGTATTCTTTGCAAATAGCTTGCAAATTGCACCTGTAACATAGCAAATAAGAATCAGACATATCAAACCGATAAATACTGTGCCAATACCCATTCCAAGAACAAGTCCGTTTGAAATTTCTGCTCCCATTCATACTCCTCCCTTCATCAAGCTGCTTAGCAGGCAAAATCTATATGAATTTTAATTCCAAATTTACCTCATTTTACATTATACTACATGTTGGATATTTTTGCAAGCATTTTGATATTTTTTTCACAAATTATAGAAAAAAATCATATTTTGCATAAAAAAGATAAATTTAAATGTTATTTTAATGAGAATCTTAATTAAAAATAAAAATAACAGATAAATATCAATTCTTGAATATTATCTGTTATTTTACGTAATATTATAAATTCTTAAGGTAATTAACCTCGTGTGACGTTAGGTATCTCCATCTACCAAGCGGGAGATTTCCTAGTTCCACTCTACCTATACTTATCCTTTGAAGCTCAACCACTCTGCACCCTACCGCCTCAAACATTCTTCTTACCTGACGATTTTTACCTTCATGTATTGTAATCTTAATTACAGTATGTCCATTATCTGCATTTAGCATCTCAACTTCAGCAGGTGAAGTTTTAAATCCGTCATCCAGAGTAACTCCTGACCTTAAAACAGCCAAGCCCTTTATGCTTATTCCGCCTTTTATAACTGCAATATAAGTTTTATCAATATTATGCTTCGGGTGAGTCACCTTATAGGTAAAGTCACCATCATTTGTCATAAGAAGAAGACCTTCTGTTTCGTAATCTAGCCTTCCCACCGGGAAAATACGAGTGGATACTTCTTCACCTAAAAGGTCAATTACAGTAGGTCTTTCAAATTGGTCTTTTACAGTGGAAACATATCCTGCCGGCTTATTTAGCATGATATAGTAATCCTTTTGCACTGGTTTAATTTCCTTGCCGTTTACCATTACACGATCAGAGCCAATCTCTACCTTTACGCCTTGCTCTATAACCTTTTCTCCGTTAACCTTTACCTTGCCTTCTGATATCAATTCTTCCGCCGCTCGCCTTGATGCCACTCCGCACATCGCAATATATTTTTGTAATCTGACAATATCTCCCATTATTCTTCTCCTTGTAGCAAACTTGATTCCAGTATATCTATTAAACTGATGTTATTAACGCATATTCCGTCTTTTGATACTCTATTTAAAATACTAATGCCCTTTTTAGAAAACACACAGCTTTTGCACAGTAAAATCTGATCGACTATTACACCTTTATATGTAAGAACTTTATTCTTATATGATGTATACTTTTCAAAATACTTTTCCGAGGTAACTTCAAAACTAAATCCTTTTTCATATAACATATCGCAGTAATATGTACCCTCAAACGAAGCATCAAGAGCTGCGCATTCATTTGAATCGTCAAGCGGATTTTTATATTTTGCAAATCTTTCTGCCACGCCTCTCTCACACCTTACAAGAAGAATGTGACTTTTAGAAATTATATCACCTTCAGTCTGCGGTATAGATTGGGACACAACATTAATATCAAGATCACGTAAATTATCGTCAGGCTCACTGGCTGCTAAAAAACAGTTTTTGCCGTACTTTGACATTATAATGCCTGTTTCGTATATACAGTTTTTCTTATGATTTGCGTAAACAGAAACACCTTTTTCAATAAGATCAAGCAAAAACACACCCTTTTCCATTTGAAGAAAGTATGTCTGCTCATCACCTACATCAAAACAAACATTTATGTTCACTCTCTTTGCCCACCTTAATATAGGCGATATGTACTTTTTGTATATAAATTTCTGACAGTTTTCCATATACCAGTATCTGAATGGTGCTTGCTTTTCATAAGGTTCAAATAAAAGATATAAGTAATCTTCAATGTAGTTGGAATACTCTTTATAAAAGTCCTCTGCAAAACTTTTATCCCAGATTACACCTCGAAAATTAGGGTATTTTATAATATATCCCGAAACATTACTATTTTCCGGCATTGACCCTGCAGTTTCCTTTAGAATATCTAGACTTGTGTAAAAAACAGAAGAATCCTCATAAACTATACCCGACGAATCATAATCCATATAAGCAATATTTTCTGATGTGGTTTTTTCCACTTTTACCCAAGCATCCAGATTGTATTTATTAGCATAACTCAAGGAAGATCTAAATACATTATCGCTATCAAAAATGACACCACTAACACCACTAAGCTTTAGTGCCGGGAAATATCTTTCCTGCATATCCTTTTCAATTTTAGTAAAATACTTATTCAAGTGTATCTACTCCTTAACCAATACCTCTGCCACCTTAATTCCATCCACAGCAGCACTCATAATCCCACCTGCATATCCTGCGCCTTCACCTGCCGGATACAATCCGGAAATATTTGACATAAGAGATTCCTTATCTCTTAAAATTCTAACCGGTGCAGAACTTCTTGTTTCAGGAGCTGTCAAAATAGCTCCCCCGTCCGCAAAGCCTTTGATTTTTTTATCAAATTCTAGCACAGACTTTTTTAAAGTATCAGTCACAAAATCAGGAAATACTTTGGAAATATCGCAAAATGTTACCCCAGGCTTATACGTCGGTATCACTTTTGTACTCGCTTTTGTGCCGATAAAATCGCTCAAATACTGAGCAGGAGCTTTATAGCTATTTCCGGCAAGTTTAAAAGCTTTTTTTTCTATTTTTTCCTGAAAGTAAACTCCAGCCAAAGGATCATCCGATCCAAAATCATCTGTGGTTACATTTACCAAAAGAGCGCTGTTTGCATTTTCTCCATCTCTTTTTGAATAGCTCATTCCGTTAGTTACTACTGTGCCTTCCTCGGATGATGAGGCAACTACAACTCCTCCCGGACACATACAGAACGTATACGCGCTGCGCCCATTATCAAAGTGTGCAGACAATTTGTAATCAGCAGCGCCAAGATACTTTTTAAAAGTTCCGTACTGGCTTTCGTTTATCATATCCTGCTTGTGTTCAATTCGCACACCAACCGAGAAATTCTTCTGCTCCATATCTGCACCTATGTTTTTTATCATGCTATATGTATCCCTTGCAGAATGTCCGATAGCTAGAATCAGCTTGTCGGTTTCTATTTCATATTCTTCGTTTTCATTTTTTACAATTATTCCAGTAACTTTTTTGTTTCGGGTAATAACTTTAGTAAGAGTTGTTTGAAAACGCACTTCTCCACCATTATCTATAATTGCGTTTCTCATATTTTTAACAACTTCTGCAAGGACATCTGTGCCTATATGAGGCTTTGCAGTGTAAACTATTTCTTCATTTGCACCATACTTTGCAAAAGTATCCAAAACAAACTGGCATCTTTTATCGTGGATGCCACTATTCAGCTTGCCGTCGGAAAACGTACCTGCACCACCTTCTCCAAACTGAACATTTGTACGGATATCCAATTCGCCGGTTTTCCAAAAGGAATCAACCTTGTTTTTTCTGGTATCAATATCTGCACCTCGTTCTATTATTATAGGTGCATATCCAGCCTCTGCAAGCACTAATCCTGCAAATAAGCCACAAGGTCCCATACCCACAATTACCGGTCTATTATCAAGGGACTTTCCTTTTGGGAATTTATATTCTTCCCTATTAAAAATATCATAGCCACTTATTTTTTTAGTTGTTTTTACAGCTACTGTGTAAGCGTAGTGAACATCACTCTTCTTTCGTGCATCAATAGCCTTTTTAAGAACAATAAAACTATCTATATAATTTTCGCCAATACCAATCTTTTTTGCAATATGGGCCTTTGTTAGCTGAGAGTCCAGCGATACTCTTATATTATTTACTTTGTACACTTTGAAGCCTCTCTTCCTGCTAAATAACCGCTTGACCATGCCCATTGAAGATTATATCCTCCGCAGGATGCGTCTACGTCACACAACTCTCCAACTATGTATAATCCATGTACCAGCTTAGATTCCATAGTATCAGGTGATACTTCTTCACATTTGACACCGCCTGATGTAACCTGTGCATTATCCCATGATGCAGCAGAAGTAACTTTTAATTCCCATCCTTTTAACGCTTTGGCAATTTTTTTGAATTCAAAATCATCAAGAGTATCACTCATTCTTGACAGTGGTATAATCCCTATATCTTTTAAAATAGCCAGAGCAAGATTTTTATTCAAAATACCTGTCAAATAATTCTCCATGATTTGACATGGATGCTTAGTAAGTATGGAAAGAACTTCTTCGTAAGAGTAATCCGGCATAAAATCAAGGTTAATTGCATCTCCCACCTTTGCATATCGGGACAAATTAAGTACCGGTATCCCTGATATACTATCTTTATTAAACTGAATCTCTCCTACTTGAGTATACTTTCCGGAAAGAGTGATTTTTCCATATTGCCTAACCCCATGGACTCCCTTATTTGTAGGTAGTTGGCACAATGCTGGCTTTATTTCCGTGTATGAATGGCCAATCGCTTTTAAAAGCCTATACCCATCACCGTCTGAGCCGGTTTTTGGAGCTGCTTTACCTCCTGTTGCAACAATTACCTTGTCAGCACGAATACATTCTCCATTTTTTGAATATATCTTAAATCCATTTTCACTTTGTTCAATTTTAGCTACGGCAAACTCAGTTTTAACATATATTCCTAAAGATTCCGTATACATTTTTAATGCTGTTAATATACTTGATGCTTGGCAACTAAGGGGATATACTCTGCCACCATCTTCAATTTTGGGTAAAATTCCTATTTTTTTATAAAATTCTATGGTATCAGACGGAGAAAACTCATTCAAAGCATGATTCGCGAAATCAGAATCGTAATCATCACCAGATGCACTGATATTTGTAAAATTACATTTTCCATTACCTGTTGAAAGAATTTTTTTTCCTATTCGGTCATTTTTCTCTAGTATTGTGGTGTAACAACCATTTTCCGCAGCGGTAATAGCGGCCATAAGTCCCGAAGCTCCGCCGCCAATAACAACAACTTTATTTCCCACTTGTTTTCAATTCCTTTTCTTTTAAAAAGTCGGTAATAATCATCTTGAGTACAATAAACAATGGCACAGATACAATCATCCCGCCTATCCCGAATATTCCGCCACCTAGCGTAATTGCAAAAATAATTAGCAACGGTGATGCGTCCAGCATTTCGCCCATAATCTTCGGACCTATAAAATTACCGTCTACCTGCTGCAAAACAAGCAAGATAATAAATGTCCATACAGCTTTTAAAAGTCCGCCAGTAATTAAAGTGATTACAATGGTAATAGCTACGGCAAAAATCGCACCAAAGTATGGAATAAGATTAAATATACCTATCATACAACCTAGTATAATTGCATACTTGACTTTTAATATTGATAATACTATTGTAAATAAAACAGCCATCACAGCAGCATCTATAAGCAAGCAAAAGAAATATTTCGAAAAAACGTCATTTGTCCTTTTGACCACACTTATAATCTTATCGCACATAGTCTTGTTTATAAAAAGGTACATTACTCTTTTAATAGACGCCTTGATCTTTTCTTTATCAATAAGCATATACACAGAAACAATAATGCCTATAAAAAAATCAAGGACACCAGATGTTATACTGATTACACCTTTAGCATACTTGGAAAACTCTTTAATATCAATAGCTTCTAAAATTTTGCTGATGGCACTTTTAACATTTGCTTCATTTAGTTCAAAAAGAATGACTCCGTTGTCATCCTGCCACTTTGAAAACTTCATTAATAGTTCCTCGGCATATTTAGGTATATTGTAATACAAGTCAAGCAGATTATTATAAATTGCCGGTACAACAGTACGAACTACAACTATAAAAATTATAACTGCAATAAGATACACAGATAAAATACTGATGGGTTTACGTTTATCTCTTATAAATTTATACTTACTCTTTTCGCATGAACAGGATATCTTTTTACATGGGATGTTTAAAATGTACGCTATAAAGAACCCTATGATAAACGGGGATAATATATCAATTAAAAATGCAATACAATCTGTAATTATATAAAAATTATCAAATGTTTTATATACTGTAATAGCGATTATAAATAGAATCAAAATAAAAATCCAATTACTGTACTTTTCAAATTTCTTCATATTCTACCTCAAAAATGTTATGGGTTGTCCCGTATACGAAACAACCCATTATCTAAGTCTATTTATTTGATTGATGGGCTATATGTTACACCTGTACAAACGAATATACCGTTTGAATATGTACCGTATGCCTCTACTACATCATTTTCTTTGATGTACTTAAGAGAAGATTCTGACAATGAAGGAAGTACAAGAACTCTTGTTGAATCAGTACAGTTGATGTATGTAGTAGATTCTGTTCCACCTTCTTCTTGCTTTACTATGATAACCTTAGCAGCTGGGTTGACAGCAGTAACAATACCTTTTACAGATGAGCTTGCTGTAGTGCCGATTGAGTCAATAGCTTCAAGTCTTGTAACCATGTCGCTTTCAACAGTAAGCTTAACGTTAGCTCCAATTTCAATATCGGTAAGCTTTCCGCCCTTTTCTCCGTTAACAACAACCAATACGTCTGCAGGAATATCGTAAGTATAATCATTTCCGTTCGATCTTACAGTCACACTAGGAGTAGCAGAAATTGTATAAGACTTCAATGCTCCCTTGATTGTTGTTGAAACTGATGATGCTGTAATCTTGGTAATAATACCGTACTCTAGTTCAAGATTAACACTATCCCCAGGATATAGTCTCCCTATCTCGACCATATCTCCGTTTTTATAAATTTTAGCTTCGTTTGAGATTGGCAGTGTCATTCCGTTGTAAGTATCATTTTTATGTCCAATGGTCATTGTACCAAATAAATCAAGCTCTAATATGGTTGCATTTGTAATATCTTCATTCATTTGCATACCATTAATAGAAACGATTGTATCTGATATAAGTCCGATTGTGATATAGTCACCATCACTCAACTTATTAAGTCCAACAGGCATACCATCTAATGTAATCGTTGCATTTGGTGAACAAGCATATGTCTTTTGCTTTAAGGTAACAGGATTTGTAGTTGCAACTCTCATATTACCTTGTGAATTACTGTAACTATTGAATATAACTTTTATAGTTTCATCAGCCACCGGCTCAAAAGCATCTACAAACGCAAGAGAAACTTTTCCGTCTTTTTCTAAGTATGTAAGTACCGCACGAGAACCAAGAATTACTTTTGATGCTTTAGAAGCTTCTCCGCTAATATTAAATACAGTATTATCGTTGTATCCAATCACGTGAGATTCGCCTTCATAATCTTCAATCTCAATATTTTTATTGTCTGTATCTATTCCAATAATCTTAGCATCTTCAAACGAATAGTTGACTTCACTAAGAGTTCTTGAAAGCATTACAGCAACCTGACCTCTGTTTACAATAGTATTAGGTGAGAAAGTCCCATTTCCCATACCACTAATTATGCCCGCCTTTGAAGCGTAGTATACATAAGGCTTTGCCTCGTTTGGAATATCAGCAACGTCGGTATAATCAAGTTCTAGAAGAACCTCCTGATTAGCTTTTTCCTCTGCTGCCATTGCTTTTGTTATCAGTATTGCAGCCTCATATCTAGGCATACCGCTGTTCTTTTTTGTGCCGCCAAAATATGTATCTAGATCCTCTTCTGTAATTACACCCTTGAGAAGCATAAAAGCAATTTCGCCTTCTGCAAAAGAAAGATCGTAATCCTCTAATATATCTGCATATTTTGTTTTAGCAAGCTCTACTATATCTTTATTTACATCACTATTTGAACCTAGTAAACGTCCAAAAAGTGCAAATGCCTCTAGTCTGGAAACGTTGTTACCCGGGCGGTATGTACCGTCGTCATATCCGCTTATCAAGCCCCTTGCAGCCATATCTTCTACATATTCATATGCCCACGCATAATTACCGTTTACATCTGAAAATGTATCCTTAGCATAGGCCGGAGTTAAAAGTGAAGCAGAAACAGCTGATGCCAGTAATATGGAAAATATTTTTTTCATGTATATTCCTCCTCGCAGATTATAATATATTATGATATTAACATAAATAAAATAGATTGGCAACATTTCTTCTTAATTTGTATAATAATTGTAATATAACTATAACTTTTCCACAACATATTGTATATTATAAATATTATTTAATTTTAGTAAATTTCTATGTTATATATCAAAACAAGATAGAAACCATAATTATACAGATAATTTACTTACATAACAAAAACGGTAAGCCATGAGTTTTAGACTTACCGTTTTGTTAGTTATAATTGTATAGAGAAGATAGTAAGAGCAAATTTTAATTATTTAATTATAACGACTTCTGTTACAACGTCCTTGTATATTTTAACAAAGACTCTGTTTCCTTCATCTTCGTCATAGCTTTGGATATCACCTGTTGTAACCACAGATACATTGTTTCTGATTAGGCTTGTATCCACACTGTAAACATTGATATCATCTGGAAGCTCAAAGTTCATAATTGTACCGCCGTTTACACGAACATTCATAGAGTCTGCAAATTTCTTTGTTACTCTTCCGTAAACTGTTTTCAAGTTTTCGGCAACTTCAGTTTCTTTTTCAGTTTCTTTTTCATCAATATTGAATAGGACTCTGATATTTGTTATTTCGCCGTTTGCGTTTGTTACATATTGGATAATATCACCTGTTTCAAGCTTTTCATTATCGCCCTTAACAAGGATTCCTATATCCTCAGCAAATACTTTTACTTCCTTACCGTCCTTAAATGCTGTAAGAACTTCTGTTATTTCTTCGTCATCGTTTGTCGCGTTGTTAACTTTTTGAACTACCGCAACAGATGATTCTGCATTTGTCTGAAGGTTAGAGTCGGTTACAACAATCGCCTTTGCAACTGAATCATAACCCATATCATATACTGTTATATTATATGATGAGCCATCTTCGAACATGGATAGCTTGCCCATCTTATAGTCGGCACTGTCTTCGTTAATATCAAAAATAATTGTCTTTGATGTCAGTCTTACATCGCCGATTTTATTTGTCTTTGCATTAAACTTTTGGTTTTCATAAACAAAGTTCTTTGTAAATACATTCTCATTCACTTCGCCCTCAGTTGCTGTGTGAATAGATGCAATTTTGCCATCATTGTTAAGAGAATATATTATAAGTTGTTTCTTTGTTCCCTCTGCATCCTTAAGTTGTTCTACAACGTCACTTGCCAAAGTTCCGCCAACTCCGTTAAATCTGATTTTTTCATTAGCAGTAAGAGTAACTTCCTTGCCTTCCTTTGTGAATAGCTTGAATGTTGACTCTTCTGTGGCATCAGATGTTGCAGCTCTTAAAAGATACGCATAGTTTGAGGAAACAGATACTGTTGTATCTACTCCTGCAATCTTACCCATTACATCGAGATAGAATACGCCTTCTGTTCCGATTGCAATATCTTCGGTAAAGTTAGGAGAAATTTTATATAGCTTTCCGTCAATTTCATATCCTTCTTCATCAATACCTGTAATCTTACCTGATACTGTATCACGACTTACTTTTATTTCGTAAAGAAGCTTATCCTTACTTTCTGCAACAGAAAGCACGTCATATTCCTTAAGGTCAGAAAGCTTTAATTCGTCTGCACCAAGTGTAATGCTGTATATCAAATCATCGTTTTCATCATCTAGCTTTAGTGTAGGTCGTCCATATTTATCTATAATCTTATTAGTTGAAGTTACTTCTTCTACAACGATATCGGAGTACTCTGTTACAAAAGCAATATCGTATCTGCCGTTGTTGTCTGTATCAAGAAGTACAACCTTACCGGATTTACCTGCAATATCTATAAGATCATAATCAAGTGCTTCATATTTTCCGTTATAAATAAGAGTGAGATTATTATCTAGTGTTACATAGCTTGAAGATGTTGCATCTTCATTTTTATAATAATTTATTGTCTTATATGAGCTTCTGTCTGTGATATCTATCATTAGATCAGAAGAGATTTCAAAGGTTTTATTCTTGCCTTCATCTGCAAGTGCAAGTATAATCTTTTTATCGCCAAGCTCATCTTCTTTAGCGTAGTAGGTTACGTTATAACCCAAAAGATTATTCATGTTATAAGCTGTTTCGTAAGCTTCGTTGTTAATTCTGATATATCCCGGCTTTAATGTTGCATTACCGGTAAGCGCTGTGTTTTCGATAGCTGTTACCTGACCGGAACCTTTTGTCACATCAAGAACATCTGTAAGCAATGTTTCATCTGTGATTTCCCATTTTGCATCTTCACCGAAACCAGTTTGCTTCATCATTTTACCGTTAAGAGCATTTACTGTCATGAATGCTACATTACCACGAGTAATTGGGCTTTGGTTAGAACCTTGAACGTTCTTTGTAAGACCGTTATTTGATCCAGCTACAATATATCCCTGTGGATATCCTCCCTTTTCCTGTGCAAACACATCATAACCCATTGCACGGACAAAAATTGTCATAGCTTCGGCATAGGTTATTTGGTTATCAGGCATGAATAACCCTGTATCATAACCAACTACCAAACCTTGTGAGTTAGCTACATTGATATATCCGTTTGCCCAGTGGTCTGTACCAACGTCAGGAAAAACAGATTCTCCGCCTGCAGCCTCTGCTGCGTCGCCAAGTCCCATAGCAAGGACAGCCATCTTTGCAACCTCGGATCTTTTGATGGTATCATTCGGTCTGAATTTACCGTCACCGTCACCGTTCATGATGTCAAGTGCCTGCAGGATTCTAATAGGCTCTACAAATCTTGTACCTTCCACATCCACAGGAATGCCTGAAGATGCAAAGGAATTTATGCCTAGCGAAGACAAAGACATCACTGTCGTCAAAATTCCTGTAAGAATTTTCTTTGAACTTTTCATTTAATGTCCTCCTTTTAATTTGAATACTTTTTGTATTCATTCTATACTACCATATGGTTTACATAATTATTAGCAAAATTTGTTTATTATCTCATAAATAAGCAAATTATTGTTTTAT
>SVKH01000152.1 GCA_015068545.1 Oscillospiraceae bacterium | reverse complement strand
TCACTTTTCATCTCGTCAACCTTGTTATTGCTGACAGGCTGCTGTTTGTCACACGATTTTTCGGATGCTACTTGTACGGTTCCGCCTACTTGCAATAAATGTGGTGAAATACAGGGTGATGTAGTGCCGCATACTTTTGTAGATGCAACATGTACAGAACCTAAGACTTGTTCTGTGTGTAATACTACAGAAGGAGACGCTCTGGGTCATACATGGAATGATGCCACCTGTACAACGGCAAAAACCTGTTCTGTATGTAATATGGCGGAAGGGGAAAAACTTGCACACCAATGGCAGGAAGCTACCTATGAAGCACCAAAAACGTGTGCTTTATGTGGTTTGACAGAGGGTACTGTTAAAGAAGCGCCAACACCGGAGAGCATTACACCTCAATCCCCGGTAGAAGATATGATTGCAGCTTATCCGGATGAAATAACACCGGAACGGCAGGCGAAACTTGATGAAATAAAAGCGGCATATGAGGAAGGCATATTACCGGAGGAATTATACAAAGAGGATATATATAACACTCTTTACGGACCAACGAGAGAGGAACTTTTGGCAGAGATAGAGCGCTTATTAGGGGAGGCTTCTGAATATAGTTATACTCCATATACAGAAACAGGAGATCCGGAAGCATTTGAGGCTTTAATTACAGGTTAAGACGCTCCGACAAAAGAATACGATCCCAATTATTACGCTGGTGACTAATATAAAGGAGTTATAGTATATTAAATAAAGTAAGAAAATATAAATACTATAGAGGACTGTAAATAACGCTTACTAAATAGAAAATCCACTCATTCTGATACAAATGAGTGGATTTTTTAATGTCTTATTACTTTATAAGGCTTTATAAAATTGTGTGTTATCTAACAGCGTCTTCATACTCAATTTTGCCACTGGCAGACTACTTGGCGAATGGTATTTCGATTTTCAGAGAATGTGATATCCAGAATAAAATCAGAATGTCCTTCGTAAAAACCGGTTCTCCAGTTGCTATATGTAGTGATAGGCTGTTTGTTGAAATAGTGCCCGGTGTCCTGTAGAGAAAAAATATCGCTGTTGTAAGTCTTTTTGTCAAAGGTACTTGGGAGAATGGCTTCTACATCTTCTTTGGTGGAGTTAGCGGTAAGACATCCGCCAAAAACAAGAGATGGCGGGAAGTCGTGGTCGCCTACAGATGCATGGAAGCTACGCACCAGCCCCTGTGCTATGGGAACCTTTTTATTTAAATAAGGAGATGCAGCTTCTGTATAAAACGTTTCATTTCCTTTTTTAAGAATGCATCTGCTTTCCACACCATTATCTGCATAGGCAAAGGACTGCTGCTTGTCGATAACCCAGCCATTGTTTAAAAACTGGGAAACCGGACAGGGAAGGATATAAGTGTCGCCACCGATGGAAATCGTATTAATACTGAACGAAGAGCTTGTAGCCGGAGTGGCGGCTGCTACACCGTTTGCCGATGCGGCGGCAACGCCTGCAAAGTTACCTATCCTGCCTTCTGCCTTGCCGAAGTTTATATAATGTGCAAAAAGAGCATTTGCATCATAACCATAGACTGCCTTTAAATCAGGATAGGTATCAGCGTAAGCCTTATAGTCAAAGCTATCAACAGTTTCCTGAGCGGATACAGTTAAACTCATGCCGGCGGAGAGAGTAATTACTGCTACAAAGGTAAGTAAAAATTTTTTTAACATAGTATTATCCTCATTTTCAAATATTTATATGTTGTTTATGTAGTAGAATTCTGGTCAAAATTGCGGTCGACCCAGTTTACATTAGCCATGCGGATAGTTCCCAGACGCTCTGCAAAGGTAAGGGACATATTATGGTCCTGTGCACCGGAGTCAACAGATTTATAATTGCTGTATGTAGTCAAATTCTCATTTATATAACGTCCCAAATCAATTACAGAATAAATGGAACTAGAGTATTCTTCCTTTGTAAATGTTCCGGGGAGCTTTGCTTCTACGTCTGCTTTTGTTGAATTCATGGTAATGTTGTATGGGAGAACAAGACTGGGACATTCTCCGGGACGCACACTTATCTGATAAACCTGACTTTGGGTAATGGGAACCACTGTGTTAGGAACAGGAGCAGATGAATCCACTTGAAGTACATCGTTGCCTTTTATTAACCAACAACTGCTGGCACCACTATAGGTTGCATTGGTAGCAGAACGGGATTTATCCAGTTTCCATCCGTTGTTTAAGAATGCAGACATAGGAACAGGCAGCGTGTATATATCACCACCTGCTTGGAAAGAGCCTACAGATATATTCCCAAGTGACGGATTGACGGTAGCATTGGTATTTGGAATAGCTGCATTTCCTGCAAAGCTTCCTACACGTCCTTCTGCCTTGCCGAAGTTGATATAATGTGCAAAAAGGGCATTTGCATCGTATCCATAGACTGCTTTTAAATCAGGGTAAGTATCGGCATAAGCCTTATAATCAAAGGTGTCTGCGGTTTCCTGTGCAGATGCTGTTAATCCCATACCTGCTGTTAAAGTAAGGACAGCAATAAACGTAAATAAAAATTTTCTCAGCATAATAAAATCCTCCATTGCTATCAAAATTGTTTTGCGATTCTATTATAAAGTCAACAAGTGAAGAAAACTATTGTTTTCTCATGGGATTGTATAT
>SVKH01000151.1 GCA_015068545.1 Oscillospiraceae bacterium | reverse complement strand
GTCAATAATTCTCTTTTTATTCTCGTCTTCTATAATGCCTTCTCTAATGTATCTGTCAAGCTCGGCATAGGTAAATCCAAGATTCTCTTCATCCGTTTTTCCGCAAAGTCCGTCAATCGGGACTTTTTCCACCAAATCCTTGGGAAGTCCAAGAAAATGCCCTATTGCCTTCACCTCAGTTACCGTAAGATTGGACATTGGGGAAAAGTCTCCCACAGAATCTCCGTATCTTGTGGAATATCCTACCCAATCCTCGGATAAATTGCAAGTATTGCAAACTCTGCCATTCTCACTTTGGGAAACAGCGTACAAGGTTGACATTCTTATTCTTGGAGGAATATTCTGCATAGTCTGTGCTGTAATTTCAAGCTCATCAGGTAAATTCTTTAAAATACCATCCACAGCATCTTTAATATTTACGACATAGTGCTTTATTCCTAAATGATTCACAAGCTCGTATGCTTTATCAATATCGTGTTGCTCGCCCTGAGGCATCAATACACCTATTACTCTGTCCTTGCCCAATGCCTCAACGCAAAGCGCGGCAGCAACTGAGCTATCCTTTCCGCCGGAGATACCAACTACCGCTCTGCAACCTTTGCCATTTTTCTCAAAAAAGTCTTGTATCCACAAAACACATTCATTTTTCACTTTTTCTGCATTAAACATTAAAATCACCGCCATTTAGTATTTTATATCTGTTTATTCTCCTACCACTTTAACCTGACACATCTTCATTGTGGTTAATGCTGCCAGATGGCTCTCTGGTGTCACCCCTGCACAGCAGCTGGCATCTACACTCACCTTTGTTTCAAGGAAGTTTGCCTTCAGAAGGAGTGCATTAGATACCACACATATATCGGTACACAGTCCTATTAGTTCTATTTCAATATCTTCCGGTAGGTAATTTTCCTTTATATAGCATGGAAGCTCCACTGAACCAAATGTAGGCTTTTCTATAATTTTGCAGTTCTTTTTGTCAATAGCTTTCTGAACTTCAGCATCCAACATCCATCCATCAGTTCCCTTGATACAATGCGGAACAGGCAGATTTTTTCCTTCCTGAGTCTCCATATAGTTTTCCGAATGTGTATCGTAGGTGACTATAATATCACCATCAAAACCTTCTATCTTTCTTACTACGTTATCGACTATTGCCACCGCTTCCTTTGTACCCAGCGCTCCGTCCACAAAATCTTTTTGCATATCCACTACAATCAGTACCTTTTTCATATCCAGTTCCTCCCGATACATCTTAAAAACCTTTTTACTTCTGTTATTTACTCAAGTACTTACAGAAAGTCCTCTGTATATACAAAATAAATATAATCTTTGTTTAAATGTGTTCCCATATTTTACGGCATGAGATTATCCTCTGCCAATATCTTACCTTATTGTATCACTTTTATCCACATCATTCAACCTTTTGCAACAACTTTCGTAAATTTCTGTATCATTAAATAAAATATTTCTTTAACTTGGTCAATATATATGTTCCGTCCATAGATTTATACGCCAAACATCTTCCCTTGGCAAATTGTAATCAAATCTCCCTGCTACAAAAAACATAAAAAAGTAATAAAAAACAACTTTCTGCTCAAAAGTTGTAGTTTTTTAATGTATTCAAAGAAACCAAAATAGAAAAAGTGTTCGTAACATACGTTACGAACACTCTGACTGGTGCAGCGAGTGATGTTAAATCCGGACCCAAGGCAGAATTTTCTATTTCCTCGAAAGTAATAGTTTCTGTGCCGTTCTTGTAGTTACAATCAATTATAATTTTGTCATCGAATAAGTAAACAGAGTTAAGAAAACTGTTTATAAGCCTTCTGCGATGTTCCAATTTTTTCGGATTGAGTTTTCTGAATTTGTGTATCCAAAAGAGAATTTGCTCTTTTGTAAGATTAGGTCTGCTCAATTCTTGCCACCGCCCTTTCTCATATTAAGCTCGGCAAGGTATTCATAACCCTTTGCTGTTGCGTTAATATCATCGCAAATATTAACTCGACTTTTATCATACTCACCGAAATTTTTAATAAGACAACCAACACCGCCTACAATATGTAGCTTCATAGTTTCTGTATCATATTCGTGCACTTTTAGCCTTTCAAAGATTTCTTTAGTGTATTCTTTTGCTTCTTCACGCATAACTTTAAGATATTTCTCTGCAATGTCTGCGGTGCCGAAACGAAGAACCTCTGTAATGGTGTTCTCGTGAATTGGAACAAGGTTACATCTAATCTTGAAAAGCTCCCGTATTATGCTTTTAATTTAGAAAGGCACACCGAAAAAGCTCTAGTAAAACCTGTACCCGATGAAAGTTTGTTTGAATTTGCAAATGTGCCTGATTGGAAAGAAAAATTAAATCCCGAAACACTAAAAAAGGTTGAAAGCATAATTAATGATTATGAAGAAGCTTTGAGGCGAGTACGGCAGGCACGCCATACATCAACCGATATGAAACGAAAAAATGATATTTATAGAATACTCTTTGCAGGAGGTCAGGAAACGGGATATTCCGTTGATGTGGTATCTGATGTAATATGCTTTTGTATCGCAAGCAAAAGAGATAACACAGATTGGGTACATCTGCCCGTTGCAAACTTTGACTGCTATTACAGTAATACAAATTTCAGTAAAAAATGGTTATCAAAAATACCCGATACTATTTTAGAACGTGAGGTTGCGTCGGGAATTTGCAGAG
>SVKH01000150.1 GCA_015068545.1 Oscillospiraceae bacterium | reverse complement strand
GAAAAGCATCTGGAGCAAGCTTGTCTTGAAAATGAGCTAAAAGAAGGCGCCTGCGGAATTATTATGAATCCAAAGACTGCCGAGATTTATGCTATGGCAACCAAGCCGGACTTTGACCTTAATAACCCTGCGGACACAAAGCAATTCCAGAAGTTTGCCATAGATGTTGAGGGTATTATAGAGCAGGCGGAGCTTGATGCGGCAAAAAAGGAAGCGGAGAAAAACGGTGAACCATTTGACATGGATGCGGAGCTTAGAAGAATACAAAAGGAAAGAAAAGAACGGGAAAAGAATAAAAAGACTGATGATGACGAGGAATCAGACGAATCTGAGGAAATAGAGGAAGAACGCGAATTTATTGACGATGAAGATATCAGCGATATAGGCATAGCCGCTGTCCGCAACAGAATGTGGAGAAACAAAGCTATATCCGATACTTACGAGCCGGGTTCTACCTTTAAAATCCTCACTGCGGCAATGGCTCTGGAAGAAGGCATTGTAAATATGGACTCCCAGTTTAACTGCGGAGGCTCAAAGCAGGTTTTAGATTACAGAATTAAATGTCACAAAACTGCAGGACATGGACCGGAAAACTTTGCACAGGGTGTAATAAATTCCTGTAACGTAGTATTTATGGAACTTGGTCTTGCTTTGGGAAACAAATTTCAGGAATACTTCAAGGCATTCGGTCTTACCGAAAAAACCGAGATAGAGCTTATTGGAGAATCCGGAAGTGTGTACTACCACAGTAAGCTACTGGAAACTGACCTTGCAACAAGCTCCTTTGGTCAGGGCTTTAGTATTACTCCTATTCAGCTTATCACAGCCATTTCTGCAGTTATAAACGGCGGAAATCTGATGAAACCGCAAATAGTTAAAGAAATCAGAAATTCGGGCGGAATAGTAAAGAGCTTCTATCCTGAAATAGTAAACAGAGTTATTTCTGAGCAAACCTCTGCTACAATGCGAAATATACTGGAGCAAGTCGTGGCAGATCCTAAGGGAACAGGTAAAAATGCTTACATTAAGGGTTACAGACTTGGCGGAAAGACAGGAACTTCGGAAAAGGGAAGAAATAACGACAAGCGTATTGCCTCCTTTGTAGGCTTTGCACCTGCAGACGATCCGCAGCTTATATGCCTTGTCATGCTGGATGAACCACAGGTAGCTAACAAATACGGTGGTACTATTGCTGCACCGGTGGTAGGCTCCATTTTGGAAGAATCCTTAGAATACATGGGTGTAGAAAGACAGTATACTCAGCAGGAAACACAGGCCGTAACAGTTACAGTGCCAGACCTTCGTGAAATGACTGTTGAACAGGCAAAAGCCAGTGTGGATAATAAAAAGCTTAATATAAAGGTATCGGGCAAGGGCGATGTGGTTTTGGATCAACTTCCTATGCCGGGTATCAGTGTAGCAGAGAACTCCACATTGATAGTTTACACCGAAGAACGTGACGAAAATAAGAAAATTCAGGTGCCTAATCTGTCCGGCATGAGCATAGAAGCCGCCAAAAAGCACCTGACAGATATTGGACTTAACTTTGAAATAGCCGGTGCAGGACTTACCGATTCCGAAGGCGCATATGCCTTTAAACAGAGCATTGAGCCGGGAACTATGGTGGAACCTGCCACGGTTGTCAGTGTAGAATTTAGACATAGTGCTTCGGATTGATGAAGTGTATTGACTTTTGGTTAGAAAAATATCAGTAGCTTGAGGGCGGGCTATGTCCGCCCCTATTTTGATTATAGGGAGATAGTATATGTTAGCCACCGGATTATTTGGAGAAAAATGGAATTACGGTGAAAAAGAAATAACAGGCATTACCATAGACTCTAGAAGTGTAGAGCCTGGTAATGTCTTTATCTGCATTAAAGGGCTTTTGTCTGACGGTCATAGTTTCGCAAAAATGGCGGCAGAAAAGGGTGCAGCGGCTATTGTCTGCGAAGAAGTGCCAAAGGTTGATGTGCCTTGTATAGTGTATCCCGATACAAAGCTAGCCATGGCAGAACTTTCCGCAAGGTTTTACGGCTATCCCGAAAACAGCCTAAAGCTTGTGGGTATAACGGGAACAAATGGTAAAACAACAGTAAGTTATCTTATAAAAGGTATACTGGAAGCAGCAGGGAAATCTGTTGGCATAATAGGTACAAATGAGATTTTAGTAGGCAAGGAGGATGTGGGTATAAAGTCTTCTACTCCTACTACACCAAATTCACTGGAGCTTCGCAGAATATTTAAGAAGATGGTGGAAATGGGTGCAGAGTATGTTGTAATGGAGGTTTCTTCCCATGCTCTTGACCTTCATAGAGTGGCAGGTCTTAACTACGATGTAGGAGTTTTTACAAATCTTACTCGTGATCATTTGGACTATCACAAGACTATGGATAACTACTTCCTTGCAAAAAAGAAGCTTTTTGATATTTCAAAATGTGCTGTTATAAATAAAGACGATGAATATGGAAGTAAGCTGGATGCCCCTTGCAAAACGGTGACTGTCAGTATCAAGGAAGGAGACCTGGTTGCAGAGGACATAAAGATAGATGAGTTTGGAGTGAGCTTTACTGCTTGCTTTAATGGCGAAAAGCAATATTTCGCATTGGGAATATCGGGTATGTTTAGCGTGTATAATTGCCTATGCGCGGTAGCATCAGCACTTTCTTTGGGTATAGATATTAAGACCTGCGCAAAGGGTATTGCATCTGCAGGCGGAGTAAAGGGCAGACTGGAAAGAGTGGA